>JAURNO010000259.1 GCA_030830145.1 Verrucomicrobiota bacterium | reverse complement strand
GAATTTGAAGAGGAGAAAAAAGCCCTTCGCTTTTGGAATTTTCTGAAAAAAAATAAAGTCGAGTCCTCTTTGGAGAATGATGAAGGTGCATGGATCTTATGGGTAGAGGAAGAGGAAAATGTTGACTTCGCTTCTTCGGCACTTGAGGAGTTCGAACTCAACCACGACGCTCCGAAGTTCCTCTCCTCGACACCTGATCTCAGGCCAAATGACTCAGAAGAGATCGATGAACCACTCTTACAAAAATCACGGTACAAGGAACATCGGCTAAGGGACAAATGGTCTACTCAGAATGGACGATTGGGAACCGTAACCTTTGCATTGATCATAACGTGCGTTTGCGTCTACTTGCCTTTGGGGATGGCAACCCTGTTCAGCAGTCCGGGTACACCCAACGAGTACTGGACCTCCATTCACTTGACCCTCAAACACGGCCTTCAGATTGCAGGATCGGTGTGGTCTCCCACCGAGAATGCATGGATCAACAAAAATGATTGGAGCGATCTTTTGTCCGGACAATTCTGGAGAGTAATCACCCCCATTTTTCTTCACGGCAGTTTTTTTCACATCCTCTTCAATATGTTTTGGCTCTTCAGCCTGGGGAGGCAAATCGAGAACCGGAAAGGAGGGAAATTCTTCCTCACCTTCGTATTAATCCTAGCTGTTGCCTCCAACCTTTCCCAATTTATTTTTGTCCATGGTAACTTCCTTGGAATGTCCGGCGTGGTTTACGGTCTTTTCGGCTATGTCTTCATAAAATCAAAACTCGACCCAGGAGATGGTTTCGGCATTGATCAAGTAAACGAGTTTATCATGTTCGGATTTTTCGTAGCATGCTGGCTTGGCTGGCTTGGAAACATTGCAAACGCGGCCCATACAGGCGGCTTGATCGTAGGATTGGCTTGGGGTTGGTGCTCCGCCCTTCGGTGGAACCGGGGCAAGAGATAGAGACGGTTTCTTATTTTCGGCTCAACTCGTAGATCGCCAAGCCCGCCCGCAAGTTTGGCCAAAGAGAACAGGTCTTCACCCAATCACCTTGATGATAGATCTTTCGACCCACTTCAAACGCATTCGATCCACTTCTATGTTTCCGACAAAAGCTTTCGAATTCGGAAATCGAAAAATGGTTCATGAGACTACTTTTTTCCCAATGGTCAGGGTAAACGTCATTCTTTATTTTCATTCCTTTTCCAAGGAAATGCAGTCGGTTTCTCCAGTACCCATGATTAACGAAACTCAAGGCGACTCGCTTTCCTACCCGAAGGGCTTCCAAAAGTACCGAACCGGGTTGAGGAAGCTCGTCGATCATGCGTGAAAATATGACCCAATCAAAAGATTGATCCCCCAAATTCCCCAATGCCCTTCGAATATCCTCTTGATAAACGGCCACACCACGGGCAATGGAAGAGGTTACCTTTCCCCCATCGTAATCGACTCCGAGACCTCTTACTTGTTTTGTATCTCTAAGGTATTCAAGCAGAATGCCTCGACCACAACCCAAATCCAATACGCTTTCACTCGGTTGAACCCAATTGTCAATGACCTTGAAATCGGCTTCTTTCTTAACTTCGTACCGATTTTCAACCTGGCGAAAACGGTCTGCGTTCTGCTCTTCTTTCTCCTCATCGTCAATGCCATTTAGGAAAACGCGAACAGAACGCAGGAATGCCTTCGATTTGATCAAGAAGGAATCATGCCCGTGTTTATGATCAATCTCCAAGTATGAACCTTCCTTCCCAAGCCTGTGCAGAGCCTCAACGATTAATTTGTTCTGGGCAGGGGTATAGAGCCAGTCACTTGTGAAGGCCACTACGAGCACTCTCGCCGATACCTCCTTGAGCGAATCATCCAAGCCTTTTTCTCCCACGAGATCGAAGCGGTCGAGGGCCTTGGTCAATTTCAAATAGGTGTTCGCGTCAAAACGGTCCACAAACTTGTTTCCTTGGTAATCGAGGTAGCTTTCGACGCTGAATTCGAAGTTCTTTTCCTTTGACACTCCAATTTCCCTGCCAAACTTTTCCTCCATTCCCTCATCCGAAAGATAGGTTATGTGAGCCATCATACGGGCTACCGCCAAGCCTTCGCGGGGACCTTCGCCATCCAAGTATTCCCCCGACTTCCAATCCCGGTCTCCGCATATCGAGCGCCTGCCAACTTCATTAAAGGCAATGGTTTGGGCATTGTGCCGAGCCGTGGCCGCTATGATCAGAGCGTTCTTCACGAAAGAAGGGAATTCCACGATCCATTGCAATGCCTGCATCCCTCCCATGCTTCCGCCAACAACCGAATGAAGGGAAGCAACACCTAGAAAGTCGAGCAGGCTTTTCTGGGCTCGAACCATATCCTTGATCGTCAAATCAGGAAAAAGCATTCCATAAGCCTTGCCGGGAGTAGCTGGGTTTTCACTAGCTGGTCCAGTCGAACCCTTGCAGGCACCCAAGCAATTTGAACAAACTACGAAAAATTCGTTTGTATCGATGGCCTTTCCGGGGCCCACGACGTGATTCCACCAACCCGGTTGATGGTCGTCTTTGGAATAAACGCCCGCAACATGATGGTCGCCTGTCAAAGCATGGCAAATGAGGATGGCATTTGTTCCGGCCTTATTGAGATCACCATAAGTTTCGTAGCGAAGCTGAAACTCAGCGAGAGAGCCGTTTTCCATTTCAAAATAGTCTTCATGCCGAAAGGTCCTTTCGCGAACGATACCAACTTGACCATCGCCTGAAACATAGTCCTCTCTTTCGCTTGCTTTACTCATAGTTGATTGTCATGCCGACAGGGTCGGTCAACGATGGATATACTAGGAATTAATGGCCTCGAGCAAAGCCTCGTCCATGTCATAATTGCCATGAACCGCCTTGACGTCCTCAAGGTCCTCAAGATTCTCGATAAGCTTGAGAACCTTACGGGCAACGTCTTCATCCGTGACGGCAATTAAATTTTCAGGCAAATAAGCCAATTCGGAAGAATCGGGGATGATGTCTGCATTACTGAAGGCACCTGCAAGCTTGTCGTATTGGCCAGTTTCGCAAATCACTTCGTAATGCTCTTTTTCCACGAGGACGTCTTCTGCATCGTTTTCCAAAGCCAATTCGGTCAAAGCGTCTTCGTCCATCTTGTCTTTGGCCAGAAGAAACTGACCCTTGCGCTTAAAATTAAAGGCTAGAGCTCCCGCACCAGCCAAGTTTCCCCCGCCCTTTGAAAAAGTACTGCGTATTTCGGATGCCGAACGATTTTTGTTGTCGGTAGTAACCTCAACAATCAAACCGACTCCGCCAGGTCCATAGCCCTCGTAGAGCATTTCCTCGATTGTAATGCCACCAAGTTCACCCGTCCCCTTTTTGACGGCACGATCAATGTTATCCGCAGGCATATTCGACTGTTTAGCCTTGATAATGAGCGTCCTAAGCCGCGGATTGAATTCAGGGTCCTTCCCTCCATCTCTTGCTGCCAAGGTAATTTCTTTACTGATGACGCTGAATATCTTGCCGCGTTTGGCATCAACGGCAGCCTTGTGACGTTTAGTGGTCGCCCATTTACTATGTCCAGACATTGATTAAAAATGAAAAAAGGAACCGTGCGTTTGTCAAGTTTGCTTATCAGCCTGTTCTCGAAGAAATTCATAGGCTACTTCCAACCGTTTCTTCTTTTGCAAAGCTTGTTCGCGTTTTCCTTCGCTCATACCTTCGAGTTTGGTGGAAGTGTAATTGCCCATTCTCTCCCCGTAATTTCTTTCCAAAAGCTTACCGTCCACTGGACCCCTGGCCCGCAATCCCAATAAATTCCGGTACTTTCTTTCCTCGTCGGACAGTTCCATTCTCACTGGTCTGTCTTCGTTTTCCTCCTCGCTTGAATCCGAAATGGCCAGTTTTACTTCATCTTTTGGCAGGGGGCCTCTTTTGGTGATGAGAGTCTGCAGGATCGTCATGAGGTTTTGAATCGTCCAATACAAGACCAACGCGGAGGAAAAGAAATACAGAAAAATAAGGAACATGAAGGGCATGAACCTCATCATTTTTGCGTTGATTCTTTGGGCTTCACTCATCTCGGGCCCCATCTGCATGGGATTGAGCTTCATTTGGAACCACTGGGTCGCGACCATGAGTATCGGCAACAAGTTGATCGAGAAGCCCTGCAGGACACTAACGCTATCTTGCTCGGATAAATCATTCGCCCATAAAAAACCTTGCCCATAAAGTTCAGCAGCTGAGCGCAACATCCAGAACATACTTAGGAAAATCGGTATTTGGATAAGGATCGGCCAGCATCCCGCAAAGGGATTCACCTTGTTCTCCTTGTAAAACTTCATCATTTCCTGATTCAGCTTCTGCGGGTTGCCCTTGTGTTTTTCCTTTAGCTTACCCATGGGTCCTTGAAGGGCCTGCATTTTCTTTTGCGAGCGGGTTGCCTTGGCCGTCAGGGGCCAAAGCAACAACTTGACCAGAATCGTAAGGGCAATGATGGCCAGACCATAGCTTCCCAAGAGGGAGTGGAGCTTGTTAAGTAGCCAACTAAAGGGTTCCGAAAGCCACCAAAATACACCGAACTGCATGACCTTCTTTTGTTCGAACTCAAGCTCCGACAATCCAACGTAATCTTTCGGGCCCGCATATACCTGAAAACTAAAGTTCTTTGTCTCGCCTGGCTCCAATCTTCCGAGGGGAAAGGAAAGACTGCCTTCGACTCCTTTTACCTCGTTCTCCGAAGTCGAATCGCTTCTTTTGTTGATTCGCCAACTAACCCGGGCATTGACCAGATCCGTTTCAGGGCGAACGATATTGACGAAGAACTGATTGTTGACGCATGCCCAGCGTGCCTGGGAAAGGGTTCTTGCCTCCCATTGCCCGGCTACGCCCATCTCGTTGTATTGGAAGAATTCTTCCTCTTCTCCATCAATTCTACCACTGCATTCGGCGCATGAACACCCTTCCGGCAATGGGGCCCCTGCGTTGTAATACCCGACATTCAAATAAGTTTCAGAGCTGTCGAAAGGATTGTAGAGACGTGGAATTTGGTAAGCAGCTCCAAGATGGAACTTCATTCGCTCATAAAACAAGGGCCCACTGGTCAGGTTCGTAATTCTTGTCTCATGGTGGATCACGTAACTACTATTGGCCTCCCGGAAATATTCTCTTTCAATTTGCATTTCCCCGTCACCCTCCCACCTGTAAAGAATCTTCATTGGATCGGTCTGCGGAACTAAACGGAACGCTCTGGGATCCGGTAAAACCTTTTTGTACTCTCGGCCGTTTTCGTCTTCCAATGAAAGAGAAAGAAGAGGCTCACCCTCATTCGTCATGTTGTAATCTTTGCTGAGACGACCTTGCTTTTTAAGGCGAACTTCACGAATTCCACCAGTATGATTCGAAAAGACGGGTGAGGAAAATTCATTTCCCAAAGCATTTTTCAGCTTTTCAGCTCCCAAGCTAATTGGTGCTGCAATGGGAAGGGCAGGGGAGGAATTGCCTTCCGGAATATTCCGGGCTTGGGTTTCATTCGGATTCGGTTCGACTGAAGGGAGCGACCGGCCCGACTGATTGGAATCGCCAAAAGCACCCGGTTCGTTTGCTCCGCGATTGATTGGCTCCACTTTGGGCTGCCATTGCAACGGGTCCAACATAAGAAAGCCGGCAACCAGGAGAAGGATTGTACCGATAATATAATTTTTCATGTTAAGAGGAAAGTTTCTCTACCGCATCGACGAAATGATTCTCCAAAGAGGAAAAAGAGGCTTTCAACATTCCTCTGCGAGGCAAAACAACCATACTGGCACCTGCAGGAAAGAGACTTTTATTCCGGCGGAAAACTTCCCTCATCCTTCTTTTGGCCCGATTGCGCACCACTGCACCACCAAATCTTCTGGACGCAATGATGCCGATCTTCGCAGGCGAATCAGATTCAGGATCCTTCATGAGTTGCAACCAAAACAAATTAGTCTTGAGTCTTCGTCCATTTTTTCTGACCGCAAGAAACTCAAAAGACTTCCGTAGTCTCGAATCCTGCGGAAAGCATTGGTTCGCCAACTTCAAAGAAGGAGGAGCGTGTTTGATTTCTAGCGAAAGCGACGGGCAACGGAAGCGGTCAGTTTGGCACGACCTTTGCGGCGACGGTTCCTGAGGACTTTACGGCCAGCGCTTGTCTGGTTGCGTTTGCGAAAACCGAATTTTCGGGCACGTCGCAACTTGGAGGGATTGTAGGTAGGTTTCATTGGAAAAAGGGACTAAAGTAAATTATCTACAGCTAAAGTCAAACCTTGAGGATTATGATTATCATATAGTTTGAACTTGCGAAGGATCGACTTTTCGAACAAAATGGTATCTTTGTTGTCCCGTTCGTCTAGTCAGGTCAGGACACCGGGTTTTCATCCCGGCAACAGGGGTTCGAATCCCCTACGGGACGCCATTTTT
>JAURNO010000258.1 GCA_030830145.1 Verrucomicrobiota bacterium | reverse complement strand
TTCAATGAAATCATCAAAAAGGGCATTGCGCGTGTCGATTTTGAAGTTGCCCGTCATCCCTTGGTAAGGCCCGGTGTAAGCAAAACCTCCACCTCCGGACTGATAATTTCCACCTCCGGATTGATAATTACCACCTCCGGACTGATAATTAACCGAAACAGTTCGGACGATGGGCGGGTTGTGGAGATTGCCGTTATGGTCGAGCAAGGCGACATTGATTTGTCGCATGCCGTTGGCTTGTCCACTCAAAAAATCATTGACGACAAGGTTCCCGGTAATCTGCGTACCACCGTGCGGACTGCCGTATCCCGGAAAACCCGAATCGATGAGATAGGCCCAGTTCGGGGTTTGGTATCCACCTCCGCCGGAAGAGTAATTTACGGTAACCGTCAGATCGGTGTTTTGGTCGGCGTTCGAACCGTTGCCTGGTGAAGTGATGACGATCGAGTCACCACCCCCGGATTGATGCCCCCCCCCTGAAGATTGATAATTGACATGGATGGTTGCCGTTGCGGGCGGGTTGTGGAGGTTGCCGTTTTGGTCTAGAAGAGCAACGCTAACCATGCGCATCCCGAAGCTTTCCCCGTTGAGGAAGTCATTGACGACGGTGTTTCCTATGATCTGGGTTCCACCGGGCGCACTTCCGTACCCCGGGAAATGGGTACCGATTCGGTAGGACCATTTCGGGGTTTGGTATCCTCCTCCGCCCGATGCGTAAACGACGTTTACGACCAAATTATCGTTGGTTGCAGTAACGGTCGTACCGCCCGAAGGAGACTGAATCGTGATCGTGTTTGCTGACAAGGAATGAAGCGTGCTTAGGCTTAAACACAAGGCTACGGTTGCCATACGCCCAATGAGGGGCAGATGTTTGGAGAACAAAGACGAATGAATGGGTAGTTTTGCAATCATGTAACTTTAAAATGAATGTTTACTTTAACGTGAATATCCCTGTTTGATCAAGTTCTTCCTTCAGCTTATTTGGGTGATTTGAAACGTTCACCCTCATTTTTCGTAAACTCATGATGAGGAGCGGCTTTTTTCATATCATGATAAGCTTTTCGGGCTTCAGTTTTATTTCCGTTGTTGAGGTAAACTGCGATTTTGTTTTGGTGCGCGACCAAGCACCCCGGGTGAGCCTCAAGAGTTGCATCAATCGCTTCCAGGGCCTGGGGTATCTGTTTTAGGTGGGTAAGCAGATAATAGCATTCGAATTTCCGGGAATGATGCTCCCAGGGTGCATAAGAGATGGCTTTTCGATGAAATGAAAGGCTTTGGTCATTTTGCCGGTAGTCTCCGGCCACTCGACCTTGGACATGATAGATGTTTGTCCAGAAGAGATCTTTGGCCAAAAGGCATCCGTAGGGAATGATCAGGACGCCAAGCGCACCAAGAAACAGGTTGAGACTTGGTTGTTCTCGGAGGAGATTCTTTGATGTCTGTTTTTGCTCCTGAAGTATCAGGCCTAAAAGGAGTCCGAGGCAAGTCCAACCGGCCATGAGAGAGCAGGGCGAACGGGTTGGGAATTCGAAGAAAGACTCTACGAGCAACACTAAGGACGCGGCTACAAGCCCGAGTCGAAGGCCAAGACCTTCGATGTCCTCCTGTTTGGCTCGAGCAAAACTAGACAGCAATCCTTTCCAAATCGCCCATCCCCACAGACCAAGAAAACCGATTAGGCCAAGAATGCCGTTTTCATAAAAGGTTTGGATGAAATCATTGTGAACGAATCGAACGAGGACTCCACCGGTAGTTTTGTCGGACAGCTTGGCACTTTCATGAAAGTGGAGTTCGTAGTGGTCCGTTCCTTTGCCTAGAAAAAAATCGGAGGAAAGGCATGCAAACAGGGCATCTTGCCACAGGGCAAGTCGCCTTTGAATATTTCCGTCTTCACTGACATTCGTTATACTCTTAAGTTCGATGGTTTCTTTGGAAACAGAATTAGAACTTGCAGGAGGCGATGGCGGTGAGATCCCTTCATTCCTCTTTTCAGTAGAGAATATCCTAGAATCCTTATTCCAATAATTGGAAGTGTAGATGTAAAGGGGTAAAGCAAGAGCTAGCGCAAGCAGTGCTCCGGGAGGAATGAATGATTTGAGGCTGATCGAGTTTTCGGAGTCCTTTTTACGCCAATGAAGCCAAACGAACAAAAATAACATTGAGGGGAGTACGCATCCACCCATCAAGCCGACCCAGGCACCCCTTGCCAAAGAAAGCGAAAGAGCGGGAAGTAAAATGATAGCGAGCGCCAGTCCAAGAGCTATTCTTGCTCCGATGGAGCGAACGTAAAAAGCAAGGCCGAGAACAATGGCTAACAACGGAGCGTGATATTCGGCTGCAAAATTTCCATTGTAAATTAATCCCCCCAATCCGGTTCTGGGGAGTCCGTGACTCCAGTCAGTCCATTGATAGTGTTGATCCATCACGATGAGGGAGGAAATGATTCCACCGGTTACCAAGCTGCCTAAGCAAAATAAGATTTTTCCTCTTGTCCAATGAATGTGAGCCAAAGAGAGGGCGAAAAGAAAAGGGATGATATGCCAAAGAAGAGAAGAGACCCATGCCCGTTGGAAATTATGAGCAAGAACCGATGAAACCAATACGCTGCCAAGAAACAATGCCGCGAAAACAACGAGCGGCCTTGGGAAGTAAAAAAGGCGTTTCTTGAGGTGAAGACCGCAAAAAACGATTCCCGTAACGATTGAAGCGAGGCAGAGAAAGACAGCCAGTTTGTATTCGGCATTAACCGTTCGTACGGGAATGAACCCTTCCATCTCGTGGAGTGGAAAGGAAAAGATATTGCGGGCGATCGATTCGAGTAGCGGAGGGGTTGTTTCCTGCCAGTTTCCTTGGGCAGGCAGGCTGACATAGTAGAGGGGGGTAATCAGGAATAGGCAGGAGCACAAAGCCAAGGACAGCCATTCCACCTTGGGCGAGAGAATGGCGGAATCATCTTCCGCTCTGCGATCGTCGTCTTGACCCGACCTCTTTTCTGACTTGTTCTTTTTCAACTATTCGATTCCACCATCTGTTCTTTCTCTACGAAAAGGCAAGATGAGAGTTGTCTTTCAACGGTCAATTCGTGAAGCCGAGGATTCTAAAAGATCCAGTTCAAGGCTTCTTACCGGCTTGCCTTGGGGCAGATTAAACCACAACTTACGGTTCATATGAAAAAGTACAAAGTCGGAATTTTAGGATATGGATGGGCCGCGACGGCTCATGCAGATGCCATTAATGCTACTGGAACCGGCGAGGTTGCCGCCGTTTGTTCGTCACGTAAACTTGATGAGGCCGAACTTTCATCCCGTCACGGAAGTGCGATCAGGGCCTACCGCAAGCTCGAGGACATGCTTGCGGACGAAGAAATTGATGTGATTGACGTCACGGGCTACCCGAACAAGCATGCCCCTCAGGTCATCAAGGCCGCGGAGGCAGGCAAGCATTTGATCATCGAGAAACCTCTCGCCCTCAACGCCCGGGAGGTATACGCCATGCAAAAAGCAGCCAAGAAGGCGAAGGTCGGGACCTGCGTGTGTTTCGAGTTGCGGTACTGCAACCAATTTCTCGTGACGCAGGCAATTCTCGACAAAGGTTTGCTCGGCGAACTTCATTACGGTGAAATTGACTACTATCATGGAGTGGGTCCCTGGTATGGTCAGTATCGTTGGAACGTGAAGAAAAGCATGGGCGGGAGCAGTTTGCTCTCGGCTGGTTGCCATGCTTTGGACATGCTCATCGGAATGATGGGTGGCGAAGTGACCGAGGTCACGAGTTATGCGACCCAATCCAAGCACAAGTACTTCAAAAAATACGAATACCCGACGACCTGCGTGACTATACTGAAGTTTCGCGACGGCCGGATTGGAAAGACAGCTTCTGTCCTAGATTGTTTCCAACCTTATTACTTCCATACTCACTTGGTCGGGAGCGAGGGAAGCTTGCTGGATAACAAACTTCACTCCAACTCTCTCGAACTCGACAAGACGCAATGGAGCGAGCTCTCAATGAAGTTGGCTGACTCGGGAGACGTGGCCGATCATCCCTACCAGGCTCAGTTCGAAGCCTTCTTTGCTTCCCTTAAAAAGGGTGAACCGATGCCCAAGACTAGTTTGGACGAGGCAATCAAGACTCATGAATTGATCTTTGCCGCAGATTTGTCCGCCAAGCGGGGGGGCAAACCGGTCAAGATAGCGGAAATCCGCAAGGCTAAGAAATAGTCATCCAATCCCCATTCAAAAGGAAAGTTTCGCTCGAATTCATCGTAGCTAAGAAACCGGGGCGTGACCCCTTCCTTTGCACCTTTCCAGGGCCTCGGCGAGTGATCAAAGGCACACTTGTTATTTACTGAGACTGTGGGGCCGTATCCTCGTGAAAGAACAGGGGGGCGGCGTCGGAACGTTGGCCTGCTGAATTTTCGATAAAGAGGTTAAGCTCGGCATCCCCGGTTGCCTCGAAGTAATCGATGCGAATGGGCAGGAATCCTTTTTCCAATCGTAGGAGAGTGCCGACATCTTGAGCGGGGTGGGGGCCGTCGTTGTCCACGAGAATTTCTTGGCCTGTCCTAAGAATGCTTCCATCATCGGAGTTGAGAATAAGCCGATAAACGCCGTCATTGGGAATCTTCAGTGCGCCTTCGAGCTTGATCGCAAACCCGTTTGTCCTGGGAGCTCCCATGGCAAGGACATCGAGTGCCCAAGCCACCCCTGTTTTTACAACCTTTTGTTTTTCCATCGTGGGCGCCTTTTCAAAAGTCCCGTGGCACACTTCAAAGAGAAGCCCGGTTTTGGGGTTCTTTATCTCGATGAGAGGAGGGGTCGGGTATTTCGAAAGTTTGAGCGTAACCACCTTGGTTTTATTTCCTTGGGAGACGGATAGCTCCAGTTCATCGCCAACTTTTTTATCAAGTAAGTGAGCGAGCCAATCGAGACAACTTTCCAAAGGCTTGCCGTCCACGGTTTTCAGGTAGTCGCCGCTACGAAGACCAAGTTTCGCAGCGGGGGATTTTTTTGCCACCCGGGCGATCATTGCCGATTGTGAGAGAGGATCCAAATCGATGCCTGTGAAAAC
>JAURNO010000257.1 GCA_030830145.1 Verrucomicrobiota bacterium | reverse complement strand
CTGACAAAGTGATAGAACCATTCACATAGTCGCGAACCCTTGCAAAGGAAAGGAATCCTCCATTTTTTCGCATCAACTTGCCCGACCAGGAAAAAGATCCGTCTCCAAGATCGCTCGAACTGATTTTCGAGGCAATAAAACTTCCTTCGGGCAGGTTCACTCGAATCCGTTGCGATGCGAAAGTCGCTTGGCTCAGGTTTAGAGGGGCATCTTCGGCAAAAACATCGCCTCCCAACAAAGGCAAACTTACCAATAAAAGAAGCTTTAGGGAATGAGGCACTGTAAAAACTAAGATGAAAGATGAAAGGGTGTAATATTTTAATGTTTTCGGGCGAAAAGCAGTTGATCGCAAGATAATTCTCCTTCATTGCAAAGAAGTACAAAATGACAATCCCGCACGAACAAAGTTTCCCTGATATGACTCACGTTCCTGATGCCGATAAGATCCGACTAGAGCTTGAGAAAGGTTCCGGTATTTGCCGCATTGGGCAAGTCGCTGAAGAAACTCTGAGCGGAGCGGTCGAAGACTGGTTTCTATCCCTTGCCCGGCGGATCGGTACACCAGTATCACAAAGCACTGACGGAGATCTAGTTCTAAGCATTAGAGATAAAGCATTCGGAGAGCATGATTCCCGTACCCGTGGTCCGAATACAAACCGAAAACTCGGGTTCCACACCGACCGGTGTGACGTAATAGGGTTCCTTTGCTTGCAACCGGCAAAGATTGGCGGAGAAAACCAGGTGGTTAGTAGCCTAGAAATTGAAAAGATCATCCGCTTGGAAAGACCCGACTTACACGAAATCCTTTGCCAGCCATTCGCTTATAAGCGGCATGTCATCGACCAGGGAAACAGCCTACCCTTCTGTGAGCAACCGATCTTCTCGTGGAAAGAGAATTTCTTCGCCTGCTCCTACCTCCGTGTTCTCATTGATCGGGCGAATGACGACGAGCAATGTCCGAGCTTGTCTGTTATGCAAAGAGAGTCCCTGGATTTCCTGGATTGCGTTTGCGAAAGGGAAAAGCTCCAAACCCGGTTTAACCTAAAAAGAGGAGAGATTGTTTTTCTCAACAATTGGACGACCCTTCACCGAAGGACTGCATTCGAAGATGAGAAAGAGGAAGAAAAGCGAAGGCATCTTCTGCGTGTTTGGATATCCGTCCCGAACAGTCGACCATTGGACGAATCCTTTCGGGCAAATTTCGGCTCAACCCAAGCAGGTGCTGTTCGCGGTGGCATATTACCCATTGCTTGAAGCGAATAATAGACTGGGGATTTATTGATTCCGGTCGGCATATTGCTTGCATAGAAGAAGAAATAACTTTGGATAAAACTCATGAAGTTTATTCCTGCACTTTTTATGGTTTCACTAAGCTTGGCAATTCACGCGGTTGCCAGTCCAACAAAAGATGCAAACCGCACTCCCCCACCGCCCCCATCTGCGGCAAAAGAGGGGGATACCGAAGAGCGCCTCACCGAGCGGGAAAAGAAGAATCCCTTCAACCTCTTGGTCTTCGGCGGAGGATATTCTCCCTCCGGAAATCAGGTCTCTCTCGAAAGCAACGTTAAATACTTCCGGAGAATTCGCTCGAGCATGGGACTCGGAGAAGCTGCCATGAAAACTTACTTTGCCGACGGTAAAAGCAAAGACCGCGACCTTCAATTTTTTGATCCCTCCTTCCAGGTTCCCGAAATCAATTTGATCATGGCAGAACTTTTGGGGTCCAGTCGAGGTATTGCAAACCAGTACAGAGATAACGATCTGCAAGCCGACGATTCATCATCCATCGGATCAATAGACAAATGGATAGGCATGCGGACCAAGCAGGGAGGGAAGCAGACTAACTTGATCTATTTTACCGGACACGGAGGCAAAGGGGATAAGAAAACTCCTCATAACACGACTGCCTACCTTTGGAATAATTCCCGTCTCAAAGTCTCGGACTTGGTAAAAAAGTTAGACAAACTGCCCAAGGAACAGCCTTGTATTTTTGTAATGGTTCAATGCTACAGTGGAGGTTTCGCCAATGTCATATTTAAAGAAGGAGACCCCAATAAAGGTCTCTCCGATCATCCCCGTGCCGGTTTTTTCGCCACTGTTAAAGACCGAGTGGCGGCGGGTTGCACTCCCGATATCCGAGAAAAGAACTATTTTGAATATAGCACCCGTTTTTGGGAAGGGTTGTGCGGAGAAAGCAGGGTCGGCAAGAAAACCACAAAACCCGACTTAAACAAAGACGGAAAAACCTCACTCGCCGAAGCTCACGCCTATGTGGTTTTGCGATCCGACACCATCGATCTACCAATCAAAACATCCGACGTATTCCTTCGCCACTTTTCAACCCTTACTCCACCCAAAGAATCGGCAAAAGATTCAAACAAAACCAACTCCACCACCCCCCCTACAAACGCAAACAAAGAAAAGCTTGCGAACAGCAAAACAAACCTAACGAAACAAAAATCAAATGCTTGTGATCCAAATGAATTATTTTGTTCGATATCCGATCACTTAAAGGCTTTGCTCAAAGGAACCGGGAGAGAGTCAAGATTCGTCATAAATGGTCTATCTCGTAGGCTCAACCTAACCTTGCCGAACCGTCATGAGGAAGCGAAGAAGCTCATCGAAAGCCTCAAGAAAGAAAGGTCTGCACTTTCGGAACAAAAAAAGAAACACGACGAAGAACGCGGAAAGATCAAAAAAGCCCTTTCCCTTGAACTAAGGAAAAAATGGCCCGAACTCAGAAACTCGTATCACCCAACCGTCCTAAGGCTTTACCGCAAACCTCAATCAACCGAGGTAATGAAGATCGTGGATAATAACAATTCATGGTCACGCTACAAATCCTTGACTGAAAAAAGCAAGGGATTGGAAAAGGAACGATTTCTAATTGAGAAGAAAGAAGTCTTGGCCATGCGATTGATTAGAGAATTGGAAACCGTAGTATTGGTTAAGAATTTGGGTCTGGTCAATCCACCCCACATCGCAGGGAGTTACGAAAAGCTGAAAGCTTTGGAAAATACAGTTTTCCCCACTCTTCCTGTGAAAAGGAAGAATTAAACCACTCTAACCAATTAGGATCAAAGCCCTTTGCCTCGGAGGGCGGAATCCAATTCCTTTTGGAATTCGGCAATATCATCTTCGGAGGGCTTGTAATCTTCAGCACCACCGCTTAACCCGAGTCTGCCAAATTGATCAACCGACCAATTTTTGCGCTCTCCATCGGAAAAGACAACGGAACCACTTGCCATCGCCCCCGGTGGGTTCACCGTATTAAGCTCAACTTTTACGCCACCATTGGATTGAGGGATGCCCTCTCCCTCGGAAGAAACCTCGGTTGCCCCGCCTGTTTCAGGGGTTTCTTCAACCACTTCATCATCTTCTTCGTCAACCAATGTAAGGTTAAGATCGTCCACCAAAAAGCGTACGTCCATGTAAGTCATGACCACTGAAAAATCATCGTAGATTTTCTTTTGGATATCGGACAAACCCATACCGTCGGCTACCCAACGGGCAACCTCCTTCTTTTGTTCGTCGTTTGGCTGTGTTACTACATCCGATACGTCATCTTCGGAAATCGGTCCTTCCTCCGGTTCATGTGTTTCTTCTGAAATCATATATGAAAAAGAGTGAGTGCTAATGAATTATCAATGAAAGACAAGCAGGGAAATCAAAAAAAACAGCCCCGTCACTCCATAGCTTGGGATAGTTGTTCGTTGAGAAACTCGACGGAATGCTTGATGGAACTATCTTGATCCATCATATTTTCTACCGTCTTGCAGGCATGAATGACGGTACCATGATCTCGCCCGCCAAAGGTGTTACCGATCTCTTGGAGGGAGTGCTCGGTGAGTATCCGGGAAAGGTACATCGCAACTTGACGGGGAAATGCTATATTGGCTGGACGTCTACGCGAAAGCATGTCGGCCATCCGAAGGTGATAATAGTCCACGACCTTCTTTTGAATCGTCTCGATCGTGATGCGACTAAGGTTTTCTTCACGAAGAATATCACGAAGCAACCGTTGCACGGTATCAAGATCGGCTTTTTTACGTGTCAAACCGACATAACCTGCAACGCGAGTGAGGGCACCTTCCATGCGGCGGACATTCCGAGCGATATTTTTGGCAAGAAACTCAATAATTTCTGGCTCGACGGCAATACCCATGGCATTTGCTTTTTTGCTGAGGATGGCGACACGTGTCTCCAAGTCTGGGGCCTGTATATCAGCAACCAAACCCCATTGGAACCTAGAAAGCAAACGGCTTTCGATCTTATCAATTTCCCCTGCTGGTCTATCGCTCGTCAGGAAAATTTGTCGCTGAGAATCATAAATGTCATTAAAGGTATGAAAGAACTCTTCTTGTATGCGCTCCTTGCCGGCAAGAAACTGAATGTCGTCGATGAGGAGATAATCCACACTGCGATAACGGGAGCGAAATTTCGTCAGCGTATTTTCCTGAATGGCTCGAATAAACTCATTGGTGAACTTCTCACATGACACATAAGTGATTCGACAAGATGGGTTCCGGTTTAAAGCCTGAT
>JAURNO010000256.1 GCA_030830145.1 Verrucomicrobiota bacterium | reverse complement strand
GAGCTTTTTCCTCAGCACTTGTAGTCATAGGTCCGTGACCTGGGCAAACAACCGTTCGCTCGGGTAGAGTCATTAATTTCTCACGGTTGTTTTGAATGGCATTTTTGTAGGACACCATGCCACCGCCCATGGAACCGGCGAACAGCGAGTCCCCGACGACAGCCACCGCCTCATCCAATCCGTTGAGCAGGTAGGTCGTGCCTCCGGCCGAGTGACCATGAGTATGAAGGGACTTAAGCGACAAGCATCCCGTTTGCCTTTCGAACCCCTCGTCAATTAACTTCACCCCTTCGATCGGTTCAAGTTTATGGACGAAAACCGGAGGGTTATGGGTTTTTTGCTTCAATTTCTCAAGGCAAGCTATATGGTCACCATGCGTGTGGGTTAGAAAAATGGCATCAACGGATAAATTCTCTTTTTTCAAAAATTCCAATATCGGTGTTGCGTCAGGGCCAGTATCAAAGATCCAGGACTTGCCGTTTTCTTGGTCCCAAGCCAAAAATACGTTAACGTTCATCGAGCCAAAAGGTAGATTAAACTGCTTGAGACCAAGCAACTGGATTGCCGAAGGAGACCATTCCTTTCGTGCTGAAACAAGCAACTTCGATTTGCACAGGCCTAGTTCATCGGCCATGCCTGCGATAAGAACTTCATTACACGCACCACTTAAAATATCATCAATTTCGGACTTTTCGACTTTAAGTCGGGAAGCCATTTCCCTCTTGCCAATGCCAAGGCCCCGCATTGCTTTCCCCAGTATGTCTTCATGAAAATCTTCCAATCCTATCTCTTTTGGGTCCGCATCATCCATGTGAGTTTTATTACATATACATGAAGAACAAAGCAAAGCTTTCCGTTTATATCCTTGCCTACAATGAAGAAGAAAAGATTGCCGATTGCGTAAAAAGCGCGACATGGGCGGACGAGGTCGTCGTAATCGACTCCCACAGCACGGATAAGACGGCGAAAATCGCCCAAAGCCTTGGAGCCAAAGTCGTACAGGTCGATTTTGAAGGCTTTGGTAAGATTAGAATGGCAGGCATCGAACATACCCAATATTCTTGGATTTTATCTATTGATGCTGATGAAAGATTTACCAAAGAAGCACGTGCTGAAGTCGAAAAGATCATCAACTCCGAGGAGGCCAAGGATGCATACTACATTCCGCGCCGAAATCTTTTCATGGGAAAAAAAATAAGGTTTTGCGGATGGTATCCGAACTATAGGCAACCCCAATTGTTCCGACGCGGGAAAATGACCTACGAAGCGAAAGATTTGGTACATGAAGACTACAATGTAAAGGGAAGCAAGGGATATCTCTCGAACTCCATTGTCCAAATCCCCTTTCTCGATCTTTCCGAAATTTTACAGAAGATGGACAGATATTCCGAGCTTGGTTCTGGAAAACTCTTGTCCAAACAAAAGAAATGCCCGTCCAAACTCAATATATTCCTAAGAAGCTTGTGGGCTTTCGTGAGGATCTATTTTTTTCGCTTAGGCGTTCTTGACGGTTGGCCTGGGTTCGTTATCGCCTTCTCGAATATGGAAGGCACCTTCTATCGGTATGCCAAATACAGGGAGCAGCAAAGAATCGAGCACGACAAGTAGAGTTCATTTTTGATGGAAATTGTCAAAGTGGTCAAAAGGTATGGTCTCTGCGGCGGCATGGAAGAGTATGCCTATCGGCTTTCTCACGAACTACTAGAAAGAGGGGCATCCGTTACAATTCTGACTGAACGGGAAATGACAAAACCGAAAGATCCGGCTATCAAAATCGTGAGAGTTCAAGCATCTCCAATAAAGCCGCGTTGGTTGTCCCATCTCCTTTTTTCCCGAAAAATTTCGGAATGGGCAAAAAGGAATCCTAGCGAGAAAAGGATTATTCATAGCCACGAGCGAATCGCTTGCCATGAGATCACAACCATCCACTCAACTCTCTTTAACTTCCCCCGCAAAGGACTTCCTGGTTTGCGCAAGTACATGAATGAGTATCTTGAGAGAAGGGAACTGCTTTCACCATCTTTAAAGAAAATTGTCCCTGTCTCAGATGTTATTGAAAAACAAATTAAGTCGAAACATCCGGATTCCACCTCCCTTGTTTCCCTACCGATTGCACCAGGCGTTTCGGAAATCAAGGCAAAGCTCAAATCCTTTGACCCGCAAAAACCAATCATTGGATTCATTGGTAAAGAATGGAGGCGAAAGGGCTTGCCCAAGGTCATTGCAGTTTGGCGCAAGTTGCGAAATCACATACCAATGGCAAAACTTTGCCTTGCCGGATTTTCTCCCAGCGAAGAGATAGGTTTATCAAGTGAAGAAAAAAAACATGTTCGAGTTCTTGGTTGGACGGAGAGTAAGAGCGACTTTTTCGAACAAATCGACCTTTTGCTTCATCCCGCTCGTATAGAGGCGTACGGGATGGTTATAGCCGAGGCGATGAGCCTGGGGATTCCAGTTGCTTGCTCTAATCAATGCGGTGCATCAAAAGAGGTGTCTAGCGATTATGGGAAAACACTGGATTACGACTCAACGGATTCGGAGTGGGCTGATTGCGTAGCTTCGGTTCTAGGCGCAGGGCGCCCGGAGAAACCTTTTCAAAGAAGCTGGAAAGATGCCTGCCTGGAATATCGCAAAATATATCAAGAACTGAAACCGAGCCCCTCATGAAGAGAAAAAAGAGACGTTGGTTGGTTCTTTCTCACTGCTATAACATGGATGGCAGAGCAGCAAGCCAGACTATCACCGACAAGATGCCCTTCCTTCTGGAGCAAGGAATAGAACCTGTTATCGTAAGTGCATTAACCGGAGAAAAGGACGAACTACTGGAACATCATCAGGTTGCCAGTTGGGCGCCAAGTGGACTGAAATTCGAGCTCAGACATTTACTCAAGAGTAAAATCCGAAACATTTTCCTCAGAAAGGTCGTAAAACTCTCCACTAGTCTCTTGATACTATTTCCTTATCTCTTGGAGAAAATATTTGTTCGACTCGACAGTCATTGGTCTTGGGCATTCACCGCATACTTCAAGAGCATGAAGTTGCTCAAGTGCAAGGACATCGAGCTGATCTACAGTACGGGGGGAGCTCATTGTGCGCATCACGCCGCTTGGATGCTGAAAAAAAAGATTGGGTTGCCGTGGATAGCAGAGGTCCATGATCCTATGTATAATGACTCTTGGCCAAGCAATGCAAAAACCAAATGGTCAAGAAAGCTTGAAGAAAGAATATGCGAGAAGGCCGACTTGATTTGGTGGTTCACCAATAAAGCGAAAGAACGTGCATTGCATAGAAACCCTTCCCTCAAGGAAAAAGGGCATGTCGTCATCCCAGGTTGCGAATGCCCTGAGTTCTCAGATGTTTATCGGAAAAATGAGTTTTTTGACATAGGGCACTTTGGCTCGTTGCACGAAAGCAGAAACCTTGTTCCTTTAATCAAGGCAATGTCGGAAAACAGTAAAAGAGATGAATCCTTCGCTTCAAAAACTCGGCTTCATGTTTATGGTGGACACCTCGACTCTTTGTCGAAAGCAGCTGTTGAAGAAGAAGGGCTAGAGGATATGATCATTGAGCATGGCAGGTTGGAGAGAGATTTAGCTACGGGCAAAAGCGGTCGTCAGCAAGTGCTTGATGCGATGCGATGTTCCGACTTGCTCGTTTTGGTTCACGGTGAAAACCCAGACTGCGAAGAGTATATCCCATCGAAGCTGTACGAATACCTGTGGACCCAAAGACCCGTCCTGGGCATCATATGGAGAAACAATCTTCTTAAGAAAGTCATTATTGACCAAGGACACGAGCATGCTTCAACGGATCAATCTAATTTGATTTCAGATCTGCTTTTTAAAAATTTCAGCAAATGGAGTTCTTCGACTGGCCTTCCAGACAAAGGGAGTGCTTCTCCGTTCACCACAGAGGAAGCGGTTTTGCGAATACTGTCTCTTGTAGACGATCAAATTGAACCCATCGCCCAAAGCTTTAAATGAAACTTCTATACAGTGTAATCATAATCAGTCACAACAATTTCGAAAACACGACCCACGGAGCACTAGAAAGTCTGGCCCGTGACGAAAAAGGGGAAGATTTGAGGGAGGTGATCGTAATAGACAACGGATCCGACGACTTAACTTGCGATCAACTCAGGCAAGTCAGTTTACCTTCTTTCAAGCCGAGGTTAATTTTTAATGAATCGAACCTCGGCTTCCCTAAGGCAGTAAACATAGGGGTTAAAGAGGCCAAAGGACAATACTTGATTCTCCTGAACAGCGATACGAGGGTAATGCCCGGAGCAATGCTCAAGCTCGTGCGAGCACTTGAGGAGAACCCCGATTACGGAGCGATTTCCCCTGTTACCAATTCCGCAGGAAACGAGCAGCATATATTG
>JAURNO010000255.1 GCA_030830145.1 Verrucomicrobiota bacterium | reverse complement strand
CAGGGAATCGTTTTCCCGCCCTGCCTTTTCGTAGGCCCCGCTGATTTTTCCATGCATGGTGCTGAAGTCAGGATAGACCTGGGTATTGCGCTTGTCCCCATCACGCCTGCCCCAAGTCATGAAGAAGCAAGGTTGGGCTCCTTGTTTCCTTATGGCCTCGCAAAGTCCTTTCGCCGCAGTATGAAAGCCTTGGGTGTATTGTCCTCCCAGTCCTGGTTTTTGGCTTTGGTCCTGGATCACGACGAAATCCCATCGGGCTGACTTGAGTGCTTTTTGACTGGTCGGGTTGGTAAGATGGAAGTTGAGGTCTTTCCCTCCCGGTGTGCCGAATTGCAACTCGTACGAGCCTCCTTCCCGGTTGAATATCTCTTTGATGAACTTGGCGCTTTGGGCGGTGTAGCTATTTCCAAGAAAGAGGATCTTCTTGTCTTTGCGGGTCGAAACCGACAGCAAGATGCTGGAAAGGAGAAAGGTAAGGATGAGTTTCATATTGTTGCTGGTGAAGAGCATGCTTTCTCAATGCATTGATCGGGACAAGAAGATATTTGATCGGTTCTTTCAACCGAAGCACATGGAGTCTTCCCGCAATCTTTCCCCTACGTATGCTCCTAATTGATTGCGGATGATTCGTTTTCCTTCCAATATGAAGGGTAACAAACAACACCCAAACCTTCCATGATCCAAGCCCGCCTCTCCATTTTGGCCAAGACATGTCTTTTCCTTTTTCTTGCGCCAATCTTTTTGTTCTCTTCTGTTCAAGCTTCCGAGGTTTCACCTCTCTTGCTCCAACGTTGCGCCCCATGTCATGGGCCCGACCTGAACGGTGTGGGTGGGGTCTTCCCAAGCCTGATGACTTCGGAATTGGTCAAGAAAGGGGAATTGGATCCCGTAATCAAATTCATTGTCAAGGGAAGCCCGGCTGATTCCAAGTCCTTGGTCAAGATGCCTGCCAAGGGCGGTCACTTGGATCTGGGGGATGAAGAGATTCGCAAGATTGCTCGGCAAGTAATCGATTTGGCCCAAAATTACGTCGAAAAGAAAGCCCCACCTACAGCATCGAGAGAGGGATATTTCAAGGAACGGTTTGGTCCCGTGGTTTCCACTGCGATTGAGACTGCGCCAGTCGTTTCATGGCCACCCGCTGAGAGTGCGTCCGAACGGGCCAAGAGACTTTACCAAAGAGAGAAGAAATTATTGGCGCAGCTTCATGAAGTGAGAGGCAAAGAGTATGAAGGAATGGGATTGGAAGATTTATCCAAGTTAAAATCGAAAGATTTAAGCCGTCCATCCGATCAGGTTATGGGAACTTCTGATCATTCTCCCAAAAATGAAAACCCTTCCCTGGCTATTGATGACCAACCCGCCACAAAATACCTTAATTTTGACGGGGCCGGAAGCGGGCTCGAGCTGAAGATTAAAAATTCCGTAGTAAATGGAATATCCATCACCTCTGCCAATGATGCCCCTGAGCGGGATCCGAAAAGTTTCGTCCTGAGCGGCTCGAACGATGGAGAGAGCTTTGTCGAGATCGCCAGCGGTTCGATCCCGGTTTCCCGGGGAAGGGGAAAGTTAAAAACCATGAGATTTAAAAACGGGAAAAGCTTTTCCCATTACAGAGTCCTTTTTCCTGAGTTGGTGGGAGAGGGTAAGATACCCATGCAAATTGCCGAGCTTGAGCTTTTGCCAAAGCTTGAGGGGAGTCCCATCGATGATCTGATCAAGGAAGCCACCAAGCTGAACGAGCAAATCGCGGAAGTAACGCAAAAGGTTCGTTATATTGTTTCCCGGGCTCATCTGGTACCCCTTGGGGAAGACCGTCGGGCCGGAATGGTTTTTGACAGCGAGACCATGTCCTACTCCATGGCTTGGACGAATGATCAGAGTTTAAAGGCCAGCGGAATGCCTTTTGCCGGAGCCCATGGAGCAGCGGCAGTAGTGAAGGAGAGCTACAATCTTTTCCGTACGAATATGCGACCTGGTTGGGCAAAGACCAAGGAGATGATCAAGAAGGATCCACGTCGTCAGCCTTACAAATCGTTTCCCAGAATGGGAACCTTGCCCAAAGACTGGGCCCATTTCAAAGGGCACTACGTTCACGATGGCAAAGCCATTTTTAGCTACTCGGTGGGCGAGGGAAATGTTTTGGATATGCCGGGAATTGTTAAGCAAAAAGGTCTCACAGCACTGACTAGGACTGTGCAGGTCGAAAACCCTACGTCATCCGTGATGTTGCTGGCGGAGAATGATGGCTCACAGATTGAGAAGACGGATCAGACGTTTACCGTTTCTCTGGAAGGGCGGACCTGTAACTTTTCACTGGTGGATTTCTCGAATGGCGTAAAATTATTCGTTTGGGAAAACCTTTTGCTTTGCGAAGTGCCTAAAGGGAATAGCCATTTCAAGCTTGCGGTGTGGGCGGGCGATCCGGCGTATCAGCCGGCCGTTGCGTCTGCGGCCGGAAAGGCTGAGGATTTGTCTAAGTTAATAAAGGGAGGCTCAACGCGATGGGGTGTGCCCATTGGCGTGGAGAGTGAACTTTCGGATGACCAAAGCAATGCCTACGTGGTGGATAAAATTGGTGTGCCTTTCAATAATCCGCTCGAACCGAAAATGCGCATTGGTGCCTTTGACTTTTTCAAGGATGGAAAAGCGGCGGCGGTCTGCACCTGGGACGGCGACGTTTGGATTGTTTCCAATATTGATGAGCAGTTGGATAAGGTATCTTGGAAACGCTTCGCGACCGGACTTCATGAACCTTTGGGGCTAAAGATCGTGAATGAAAAGATCTACACCGTTGGAGATAATCAAATTACCCGTTTTCATGATTTCAATGGAGATGGGGAAGCCGACTTCCTCGAAAACTTCAACAACGACTGGGAGAATACTGAAGGCTTTCATGCATTCTGTTTTGATTTACATACCGATCCGGAAGGAAACTTTTACTTTGCCATGGGCTGTCCGGTACGGGCTGGCGGTCGCGGGTTTGAGAGAATGGGTAAGCACCATGGCTCCGTGATCAAGGTGTCCTCCGACGGAAAAGATATGTCTATTTACGCAAGTGGCTTTCGGGCCCCCAATGGTATGGGGGTAGGCCCGAATGGAGAAGTAACCACGGGAGATAACGAAGGTTCATTTGTGCCGAGTGCCCCCCTGCATTGGGTAAAGCCGGGCAGTTTCAACGGAGTGGTCGACTCTTATCATGGAAAACATAAATTGAAAAGTTCCCCGATCGCAGGGTATGAAATTGAGTACAAGGATTGGCGTAAATACAAAGCGGATGCTCGCGAAGGTTTTCAGCATGATCCGGGCGAGGCGCCGAAACCTTTGGTTTGGATGAGCAAGAAGCGCGGGGTAGACAATTCCGGTGGTGGCCAGGCATGGGTGACTAGCGACAAGTGGGGTCCCTTGAAGGATCAATTGCTCCACCTTTCCTATGGGCAAAGCAAGATGTACGTTGTCCTCAAGGAAGAAAAAAATGGACAGATGCAGGGCGGAGTTGCCCGCATACCGGTTAACCTTTCGAGTAGTGCGATGCGGGCGCGAATCAATCCACGAGACGGCCAGCTCTATGCATCCGGGTTGAAGGGTTGGCAAACCAATGCAAAAGGAAACGGTGGATTGGACCGTATCCGCTACACCGGAAAACCGGTTTATTTGCCCAAGTCCATACAGGTTGAAAAAGATCGAATTATGATTGGGTTTTATCAAGCGCTTGATCCGGAAGTTGCAAACTCACTTGCCCAATTCAAGCTTGGTGCCTGGAACGTCAAATGGTCCTTCAACTATGGGTCGCCTGAGATTCCGGTCGATGGGTTGGAGATCGAGAAGGTTCACTTGCTAGACGATGGCAAGACCGTTGCCCTCCATATTCCAAACCTCAAGCCCGTCCACATGATGCAGATCGATTACGACCTCAAGTTTGCCGATGGTCATTCCACAAAGGGAAGAATCGACAACACGATCCATATTACCGAATGAGAAATCTTCCGCGAGGCAGACAATCTTAACGATCCTTTTACATGGAACACACCGTGACCTTTCGCCTTAAGCATCCCACAGGTTCTCCTGCGGAAACTGATTTTCTCTCGGCCTTGGAGGAACTTGCCGAAATACCCGGGGTGAAAAACTTCCGTATTCGCCGCCAAGTCAGCCCGAAGAATTCCCATACCTTTGGCTTATCGATCCATTTCGACACCGACGAAGACTTTCGGGCATACTCCAATCACCCGCTCCATGATGCTTTTGTCCAAGAGCGTTGGATTACCGAAGTAGAGGATTTTCAGGAGTCCGATTTCAAAGTCATGTAATGAAATCCCTTCTTTCCTTCCTCTTCGCATCTGCCTGCCTGCCCTTTTATTCCTTCTTCTCTAGTTTTTCCCTGTCCGCCCAGGGGATAGAAACGGTAAAGTTTGACCCGCATACCTTTTCCTTGCCGGATGGCTATACCTTGAAGCAGGTGGCCGCTCCTCCCTTGGTGCAGCGTCCCATCCACATGTATTTCGACATCGATGGATCGCTTTATGTTACGGATAGCTCGGGGAATACGGACAAGGCCCCCAAGCAACTCAAGAACCCGACTCACCGGATTTTGCGCTTGGTCGACCGGAATGGCGACGGTACCTTCGACCATTCCACTGTCTTTGCGGAGCGTTTGCCTTTTCCTGAGGGCATCCTTGTTTATGAAGGTTCCGTCTACGTCGGAGCCCCTCCGCACATTTGGAAGTTCACCGACACGGATGGCGACCATGTTGCGAATGAGCGGACCGTTTGGTTCGACGGCGGTTCCATCGAGGGTTGCGGAAACGATATGCACGGACCTTACCTTGGTCCGGATGGTTTTTTCTACTGGTGCAAAGGAGCCTTTGCTCCGCAAACCCACCTGCTTGGCAATGGGAAGACCTTCAAGTCGAGCGCCGCGCATATCTATCGAGCCCGGCCCGACGGCAGTCAGCTCGAAGTGGTCATTACCGGAGGAATGAACAACCCCGTAGGGCTCGCATTCAGCGAATCGGGGGAACGCTATCTCAGCGGTACCTTCTTTGATTTGTCCAAGCCGGGCAGGCGCGACGGTATTCTGCACGCGGTATACGGTGGAACCTATGGCAAGCGTAACGACCGCGTTATTTCCCCTCATCCAAGTACGGGAGCCTTGTTGCCCGTTCTTTCGCAGATGGGTCCCTCGGCATCCTCGGGGATTGTCATGTCGAGGAGCGATGCCTTGGGCATGAGAGGCGATCTGCTCTGTGCCGATTTCAACCTGCGCCGAATTTCACATCACCGGCTGTCCCGGGATGGATCGACTTATTCGGCTCGGATGAGCACCTTGCTCGAAAGCGACCAAAGCGACTTTCATCCCACCGATGTGATCGAAGATGCGGATGGGAGCCTTTTGGTGGCGGACACCGGCAGCTGGTACATGATTTGTTGCCCGACTTCCAAGGTCGCCAAACCCGATGTTCTTGGCGCCATCTACCGGATTGAAAGAAAGAATGTGCCTTCTTCCGAAGACCCCCGCGGCCTGAAACTGGATTGGATCAAGCCTCAAGTCGATTGGCTCTCCGATGAGCGGCCGGCCGTAGTCAAGCGAGCCATCGATACTCTTGCCGAGCCGAGCAATGTTGATGAGCTCAAGGGAGCCAAGGCCCCCATCCCCGCCCTTTGGTCGCTTCACCGTATTCCCGGAAAGCCAGCCCGGGCTGCCGTTCGGGATTTCCTTGAAGACGAGAATTCGGGTGTCCGAATGGCGGCCATTCACAGTGCTGCCCTTTGGTTTGATGCCGGGGCGGTGGAGCCGTTACTTGGGCTCCTCGATGCGGGTGATGCTCGTGAGCGCCGGTTGGCCGCCATGGCTCTCGGCAGGATAGGGGACCGCCGGGCGGTCAAACCTTTGCTTGAAGCAGGCTTGGCCAAAGCGGATCCGTTCCTGAAGCATGCCATTGTCTATGCCTTGTATGAGATCGGTGATGAGGGTCTTCCTGCGAGTCACCCGATGACCAAACAGGTCGAGCACATGCGCAAGGTCGACCAGCGGAGCCCGTCGAAGTATGTCATGCCCGAGATCCAACTGGCCGATACCGTGAAACCGGACCCGGCTAAAGAAGCCCGCCAAGCCAAGCGTCTCGACCAGCTTGCCGAATTCCTTCCCAAAGGAGACCCTGTGCGTGGCAAGAAGCTTTTTCACGACGCGGCCAAGTCCCTGTGCATCACTTGTCACGTCAAAGGAGACAAGGGGGTGGATTTCGGACCTGACCTCACCCGGATCGGAGCCATCCGCAGTGAGCGTGACCTGCTTGAGGCAATCGTTTATCCAAGTTCCACCATCGCCCGTTATTACGAGCTTGTGACCGTGGAAACGAAACAGGGCCAAGCAGCCGGTTTGCTACGCCGGGATTCCGTTGGCGAAATGGTCCTTGGTCCTGCGCCCGGGGCTGAGCAAAGCATTCCCTTCAAAGAGATCAACCAAGCCAAGTATTCCAACCTTTCCCTGATGCCCGAGGTGTTCGACCACCTCTTGAAACCCGAGGAAATCGCCGATGTGGTGGCTTACCTCAAAGAAGCGAAAGGGGCGCTTTCATCCGCCCCGAAAGACGAGATCCCTCCACACCATGCAATCAACCTGCCCGGTCTGCATGCCTATGCTCAAAAGAGCATTGCTGCGGGTGAGGAGATCGAGTTCCGCGTAAGCAGCGCCGTCCCCTATGATTTGTCGGTGGTTAAGTTGGGAGCCGATCCGGAGAACCGCGACAAGGATCCTGTCTTGCAGTCCTTTCAGGTCGAACAACCGCAAGCTCAACCGATTCATCCTGGATCGTACCTCCATGTGGACAAGGCACTGCCTGCCGAGAGAAGCCTCTCTCAATTGACCTTGGAATGTTGGATCCGTCCGTTTCAGTTGTCTGGGTGGCAGGGCTTGGTTACCCAGCACGATTATCCTGAACGCTGTGGCATCGGTTTGTTCCTGAGCGAAGGGAAGATCGTCTTTGGGACCGGCTCGGGAGGTGCTTACGATGCCTCCGCCTTTCAGCAAACCAAACCCGGATTGATCAAGGCTCATCGGTGGCACCATGTGGTGGGCAGCTGGGACGGAAAGAAAAAGCTCATCTATCTCGATGGCAAAGTAGTGGCCGAGGCTGCCTTTGCCGGTACGACCCGACCTGGCAAGACTGCTCTGCGTATCGGAGCTTATGGCGAGGAAGGAAAGGCAGTAAATTTCTATAACGGGGACGTTGCGATGTGCACCGTCTACGATCGGGCTTTGAATGAGGATCAGATCAAGAAACGTTTTGCCGACCGTGGGTTGAGCGTTCCTCAAAACGATCGATTGCTCGCCTGCTGGCCGTTCACCGAGGAGAAAGGAAAGCAAGTTG
>JAURNO010000016.1 GCA_030830145.1 Verrucomicrobiota bacterium | reverse complement strand
GTCGCCTCTATCGGCGGGGCTATTTCCCTACTGATCCCCTCTCTTGATTCCTCTTATTGGGAAAAAGATGGCTATTCCGGTATTTTTCCGAACCACTGGGTGGAGCTGCACGCATCTGTCGCAATATTCAGCTACGGGATCTTTGGACTTCTGGCAACGGTTAGTGTTATGTACTTGATTCAGCAAAAAGCTTTGATTTCAAAGCGACCCGGTTCACTCGCCCCTTTTTTGCCATCGGTTCAGCAACTTGAAACCGCAGGTTCTAGGCTTTTGCTTATCGGATCGGTCTTCCTCACTTGCTCCCTCGTCGTTGGCTCGCTTGATTGGACCCGTCCCGGTGGTTCGGTCAGTTACTCCAAAGTCGTGGTGATCATTGCATTGTGGTTGGCCTATTGCTCATTGTGGTGGCTCCACTTCCGCCAAAAGCTTTTTGGGCAAAAGTTCGCCAAAATCTGTATTATCCTCTTTGCTGTGGCTATTTTGTCTCTCGGAGTGGTTCGTTCCGCAGTTTCGGATGATACCACTTCATCTCCGGAAACTGCCACCAACGATGCCCACTAACGAACCAAAGCTCTTCCTGCTCGGTAGTTCGCATCGGGTGGCCTCTCTCAATGAGCGTGAGCTGATAAGCTTGCCATCCAATGAAGTAGAGTCGTTTTACCAAGGTCTGCGATCATTACCGGGAATGAAAGAATGCCTAGTGCTCAACACTTGCAACCGAACGGAAATCTACGGCACGGGAAATGGAAGTTCACCACTTCTTGCAGTTCGTGACTATTTGAAGGATTTCCGGCAATTGGAAGCTAACTTTCTGGATCGTCATTTTTACCAATATGAAGGCCAAGCCGTGATCCGCCACGCATTCGAAGTTGCTTCTGGGATTGATTCCCAGATGGTTGGAGAAACGGAAATACTGGGCCAAGTAAAAGAGGCTTATGAAGATGCTCTGCGACGCAAAAGCGCAGGAAAAATGCTCAACCGTGTGTTCCAAAAGAGTTTTCAAGCAGCAAAGTGGGCGCGCACTCACACAGGCATATCAAAAGGGCAAGTGAACTTGGGCAATGTGATCTGCGAATTGACTAGGCGTATATTCGGGGACGTATCGTCGTCCCGCCTTTTGATTGTCGGGTCAGGGGAAGTGGCTGAACTCGCCATGGTAGCCTTTAATTCACGTAATTGCCGCGAAATCTCAGTGACCGGTCGTACCTTCGAAAACGCAAGAGGTCTAGCAGAAAAAGTAAACGGCTCCACTCTTGACTTCCAGTCCTTTCGCAAGTCCCTTCACCTGTTCGATGTGGTGGTCACCTCGACCGCAGGCAATGACCCCCTGCTATCTCGTGAAACAATTCGATCCGCTCTCGCAGAACGCCCGGCCCGCCCGCTCTTTCTTATCGACGTCGCCGTGCCGAGGGATGTCGATGAAAGCGTTTCGGAACTGGAAAATGTTTACCTCTACAATATGGACGACGTTTCGGCCATCGCCAACGAGAACCTGAAATCAAGAATGGCAGAGGTCGACCGTTGCAGAGGAGCTCTTGCCAATAGAGCCATCAGGCTCTGGGACCAATTACGCAATCAATCGAGTTCCCCCTCCTGAAGTAACCATTCGGCCGGGCCTCGGTCATGCTGTTGAGCCAGGGAATCAATCAGGCTTTGGGCCGACTGCTCGAAGGCCAAACGGCTATCCTTTGATTCAATAAATTCCGACATGGCGGCGGCTAGAGTTGGACCGTTGGCCGCCCCTTGAAGGAATTCCCGATAAGGGGGCGCGTCGGGCAAAAGCAAATTGGCCATTCCAAGAAAAGGAACCTTTACGAGAAAACGACCCAACCAGTAAGTCAAGGGATGCGCCCGATACGCAATGACTCCGGGAATACCTGCTATTGAGCAAGCCAAGGACATGGTTCCGGAGCTCATCAACACCGCTCGTGATCGTATACCTCTCTTGCAATCGAGGACTACGATCTTCTTTCCCAAACCGGGGCGCGAATCGATCAAAGACCGAACAACCTGCTCGATCCTGGCATCCGGGACTGGTACGAGTCCATCTAGGTTCGGAAAATCTTTTAGTAAAACCTCAAAAGCGTCCAGGAAGCAGGGTAATATTCGTTCGATTGGTTGAACCCGACTCCCGGGAAGAAGAGCGACAGGGCCCGCTTCATCGTATAAAATCGGCGATTGGTAATCAGGGTGAGCAAAGGGGTGACCGACGAAGGTGACAGGCAAATCAACGTCCTTATAGCAATCAAGCTCGAAGGGGAATAAAACGGCCAATCCATCCAAAACTTTTTCCATTAAGAAACGCCTCTTGGGCTTCCATGCCCAAAGTTGTGGACTAACATACTGAAGAACTTTTATGTTGCCGCCACCCTTCACCGAAATCCCTCTATCCTTCAGTGCCCTTGCCAACCTCAAATTAAAACCCGGATAGTCGACAAGAAGAACCACCTTGGGTTTGCTTTGCTCAATCCAATCCAAAGTTCGATCAAAAAGACGCTTAAAAAAACCGTAGTTTTTCAAGACTTCGAAAATCCCCACGACCGAATGGTCGACTAAATCAAAGAGCACCGATGCTCCTTTGGCTCTAAGCTCAGTCCCCCCTAGGGCGGATATGGAAAGCTCCGGTTTTCTTTCGAGTAATTCCTCTACTAACAGGGAGGCATGTTCATCCCCGGACGCTTCGCCGGCTACGATCAACAGATCGACCGTGTCCCTCTCGGCGGACGGAAACGCATCGGGAGCCTTCAATTCACCAAGCCGATTGAATTTGCTTGGTCACGGCCAAGGCCACTTCCAAGGCGGATTTACCGAATACTCCATCCGTCTTCGGCGTACTTGCCTCTCGGACACACTCGACGAAAGCGCTTAACTCCAACGCCAAAGGTTCTCCCTTCTCGACGGGAACTTCGTTCTTCTCCAATCCACCTCCGGATTTGCGAATCAGGTGTCCTTTTTGATTCATGAAATCCAAAGACAGATACCCACTGTCCTGAAAGACCCTGATTTCTCTGGCTTTTTTTTCACTCACTCGACTCGCGCTAAGGTTTGCAACACATCCATTCTCAAAGACCAGACGGGCATTGGCAATATCTTCGGTTGGCGAGAGCACCCGAACCCCAATTGCGTCTACCTTGCGGATTGGCGAAGAAATCAAAGCCATCACGATTCCAATGTCGTGGATCATTAAGTCCAACACAACCCCGACCTCGGTCCCTCTTGGCTGAAAGGGAGCCAATCTCTCAACCGTCAGGTATCTTGGGCGTTCTACCTTTTCCTCGAGAAAGGCCATGACCGGGTTGTAGTGCTCGATGTGCCCGACTTGAAGAATCGAGCCGGATTCCTTGGCCGCCCCCAGCATGGACTCGGCCTCCTCAGCCGAGACGCAGAGGGGTTTCTCAACCAACAAGTGACACCCGTTCCTAATTAGCGGCAAAGCCACCTCGGCATGCTTGTCGGTCGGACAAACCACGCTTATGGCTTCACAAGCCTCCGCCAATTCGTCCAGGCTCGAGAAACGACGGCAATCGTAATCCCCGCAAGCTTTCTCCGCGGCATCGTCGTCGGGCTCCAGGACCCCGACGAGTTCACATCCATCTAGAGAATCATAAATCCTGGCATGGTGCTTACCCAAGTACCCTACCCCAGCGACTCCGCATTTAATCACATTGCTCATAAGTTTTCCCTTTCTGCTTTATCGTCGATACCCAGGGTAATGATAACCACAGAATCGTGGCCTGCCCGACTTGGTCCTCCCCTCATCGAAATCCTTGGCAAGCTTTCCCTTTCGCAGGAAGAGCTGAACATCGGCGGCCTGGGCGAAACTCGGGTTATGGGTTACGAGAACCAAGCCGGTTCCCTGTTCCGTGCAAGCATCCAACAGAAGATCCATGACCTGCCCGCCCGTTCGCTCGTCGAGGTTGCCCGTTGGTTCGTCGGCCAAGAGGACTCGAGGTTCATTGACCAAGGCCCGGGCGATGGCCACCCGCTGGCGCTCGCCCCCGGAAAGTTTGTCCGGAGCCTGCTTTTCCTTGTCCCCCACTCCCATCTTCGACAACAAGGATCGGGCTCGC
>JAURNO010000254.1 GCA_030830145.1 Verrucomicrobiota bacterium | reverse complement strand
CGTGGTCAAGGAATTGGGTGCCCATTTCAACAAATGGCGATCGTCGATGCATCCCACCGTCGAGTAACCTATACGAAGAAAACTGAAACCTACGATGAATAAACTACCGATCGTCATGCCGGCTGCAGTCCTGGTAACCGCATTACTTGCACTTACAACGCTTTTCCTTTCGGCAAAGAAGCCAAACGTTTTGTTTCTGATGTCCGATGATCTCAATACGGCGTTGAGCGGGTTCGGGCATCCGCAGTGCAAAACACCGGAACTGGACAAACTGGCCGAGCGGGGCCTGCGCTTCGAGAACATGCACTGCCAATACCCCGTTTGCGGGGCGTCGCGGGCGTCCCTTATGTCCGGACTCTATCCCTACGCCAACGGCACGCTAGGCAATGCCGGCACCCTGCGTGGCAACATGCCCGACGTCGTGACGATGTCTCAGCTGTTTAGAAAAAACGGCTACCGCGTCGGGCGTGTCAGCAAGATCTACCACATGGGCATCCCACCGGAAATCCTCGTCGGAACCGCCACCCGTGACGACCCACACTCCTGGGATGAGGTGGTCAACATCAAGGCACCCGAACAAAATGCACCGGGTGAAAAGACGAACTGGTCTCCCAAGAACAAAAGTTCTCAGTCGTTTACCGGTGTCGTGGCCGAAGGCGATGATTTGGCACATGCCGACGGGATGGCGGCGAACCACGCCATCGATTTTCTTAAGCGCCACAAGGACAAGCCCTTTTTTCTCGCCTGCGGCTTTGTACGGCCACACGTGCCCTTGGTTGCCCCGGCAAAATATTTTGACCGCTATGACCGCGATGCGATGATCGCCCCCGTAGTACCGGAAAACGACCTTGAAGACGTGCCGGAAATCATTCGCAACTACAAGCGCAACAGCACCTCCTACGGAGTCACGCCTGAACTGCACAAGGGCTTGCTCGAAGCCTACTATGCGAGCATTTCCTACATGGATGCGCAAGTCGGCCGGATCCTGGAAGCACTCGAGGAGTTGGGACTTGCGGAGAACACCATCGTCGTGTTCACGAGCGACCATGGCTACTTGCTGGGGGAGCATCACAAGTTCCAAAAACAGCACTTGTTCGAGGAATCCACCCGCGTCCCCTTCATTGTCAGCGTTCCATGGATGAACAAGCAAAACGGCAAGGCAACCAAGCATATTACCGAACTCCTGGACCTCTATCCAACCCTTGCCGAGCTGAGTGGCTTGAAGGCCCCGAAGAACCTGCACGGTGCGAGCTTGGTGCCGCTCCTAAAGAATCCTTCTACCGATGAGTGGACAAAAGAGCTCGCCTTCACCATAAGCCGGAATGGGGGAGAATCGATCCGCACCCACAACTGGCGTTTTACGCATTGGGGCTTTGGCTCCGGGGGCATGGAACTGTATGACCTAAGGAACGATCCCGGCGAATTCACCAACCTCGCCAACGATCCCAAGTATAAGAAGCCGCTCAAAAAACTGAAGGCGCAACTGGAGTCCAAGCGAAAGGAGGCAGGTTACTCTGCCAAGCGGTTCGGCGGAAAGAAAAAGTGAGAGCCAAAGCGACATTTGTTCTAGCTGCGTAACTTTTCCTGCTTTAAGCCGTTAGAATTCTTCATCGGGTAAACCCTAGTAAAGTAATTCATTCACAAAAGCATTCTCTTATGCCCCATCGTTTCTTCCACCTTCTTTCCTTCTGTCTGGTTGTATTCGGTGCATCGGGCGAGGTACCCGGCATTCATTTGGCCGACAAATCCTTGAATGTGGAGTTCATCGACAGCGATGAGAAGGAGTTCTTTATCAGCCAAACGATGGACTTGTCCGGGCGTCTATTCGTTGGTTGTCGCGAGGCGTTGTACATCTACGAACCAACAGCGGACGGTGGTTTCGAACCGCGCCGGGAGTTGTACCGCTTCCCTAAAGATTCCTGGCTGTATGACCTCGAGGTCTATGGCAATGACCTCTTTGTGCTGACCAACACGGCGCTCTACCGAATGCCCGACGCGGTCACCCGGCGGAGCAACCTGAAACCTGAAAAATTGTTGTGGGGGAAACCTCAGGGTCACTACCATCAAGGCCTCCACGGGATGGAATTTGGGCCGACCGGCGACTTGTTTCTGTCCATGGGGGACCCTCAACCGCACATGCACTGGGATCGTTCGCGTCCCGACCACTTGTGGCATTGGACCTTTTACGTCGGGCCGGACAACAAGGAAGTACCGTATACCGGGGTGGGGGCCGTATTTCGTTATCGTCTGGAGGATCACTCCCTGACCGTTCACGCCAGCGGTTTGCGCAACAGTTGCGGGATATCCTTCGATCCGAACTGGCGTTTGTTTGCGAACGACAATGACCAGGAAGGGGCTGCTGCGTCACCCGGCAAGCTGGTTTATGCCCCGCGTCACTCCTGGCATGGCTGGGTGCGGGGATGGTCGGCCCGTCAAAGTCCGAAGCGTCGTGACTTGTTGCCGGTGGTCAACCTGGAGCTGGACGTTCCGGTCGGACAATGTTGGCTCGACGGCGCCGTACTGGTCGCCAACTGGGGAAACCGGACGGTTAGTCGACATGCGATCTCCGCCAACGGGGCCGGGTTTGCCGCCCCAACCGATTTCTTTCTTCGAGGCGACGGTTTGCGCCGCCCGGTTTCCATCACCCCCTTGAACGATGGACGCATGGTCGTATCCGTTTGCTATATGCAGGGTAACGAGGGTTCTCCGGTACGCCAGACCGACTTGTTGTTGATCTCACCGAAATCTCCTGGGGCAATTGCGGATCTCAGCAAATCCAACCTCGTTGAGTTGCTCGATCAGTCATGGGCTGTTCGCTACAAGGCCCACCAGGAAATCCTGCGCCGCCGTGGTCCTGTCCTGAAGCAAGCAGCCGAGCGATTTTTGAAAGCGCCGCCCAACGCCGCAAATTTGAGCTCCCTCATCTATTTGGCCGCGGCTCATGGGGACGGTGCATCCTTGAAGCGCATACGAAAGCTTGCAGTCAGTGGTGAGCCGGTCAGCGAACTGGCGATTCGGGTAATGGCGGAGTTTCCCTCTAAGTTTGAACACCTCGAGGTGGAGAAGATCCTGGCCACGACGACGTCGCCGGGACTTCGGCACGCCCTCTTGGAATATCTGCATGCAGTCCCGGATGCCAAGCTGCCGGAGACCATTGTTCGCCTTGCCGCAGATCCAGATGCCTTCGTCCGGCAGTCCGCCGCGCAATTGTTGGCCCGCCGAGCATCGGCTCCCGAACTGACTCGCTGGGCTTCGGATGAATCCGAGCTCGTCCGCCAGGGGGCCGTGAATGCCGCTGGTTTCCACATCTGGCATGCCATCGAGTCGACTACCAATTTTCCCAAGGTTCGTGAATTGGCACGACCAAACCAAATGTCCTTCGCCCAAGCGGACGGTCCGATCAAGCTGACCGACCTAGGCAAACCGATCTTCATTTACATGCCGTCCGAATGGTGGAAGGACGAAGGCAACAGGAAGGAAGTCGCCCCGCATGTTGCTCTTCTTGCCAAGGCCCTGGACGACTCGTCCCCAAGCGTCCAACTTCCTGCCGCGGTCCAATTGTTCTTTCTGAAGAATAGCGAGTTCGACCCGAAGGTCCTGACCATTCTCAAGAGCGCCGGTGTCGAGTTGGGGTCCAAATCGAAAGCATCGCAGAACGCCCGCGCCCAAAAAAAAGCTTTGCGGGCCCTCGAGACCGCTACCTTATCCAGCAACGACAAGATTCCACCTGCCTTTGCCGGCATGGACTGGAACACCGCCTACGGCAAAGGCAAGGCGGAGACGGGTAAGAAGCTGTTCACCGACCGGGGTTGCATCGCCTGTCACTTGGCTCCGGATGATGGCAAGGGGGGCAGTATCGGTCCATCGCTCGTGGATGTGCATACGCGTTTCTCCCCCCAATACTTGGCCGAGTCGATCCTTCTCCCAAATCGTTTTGTTTCGCCTAATTTCCATCCCACCACTCTGACCATGAAGGATAAATCGGTTCATGTCGGTTTTATCGAAAAGGATGGCGACGAAATCGATTTGCGCATCATCACGGGTGCGGTGATAAAACTGGCCGGGGCCCAGATTGCCAAGCGCGCCACAAGTCATCAATCCATGATGCCGGCAGGCTTGGTTCAGTCACCCGATGAAATGAATCACTTGCTTGCCTACATGCTCGATCACCCGGGTGCCTCCAATGATCCGGTTGCCTTGGAAGATGACATGGCTACCCTTGCCCTTGAGATCATGCACCGCTTTGATCCCGAAAAGCCAAACGTATTTCGGTTCAACGCAGTCGATGCACAGTTCGTACGGGTGAACATCTTACCCGGCTCAAAAGGGCAGCCCTGTATCGATGAGTTCGAGATCTTTGTCCCTGGTGAGAAAACAAACCTCGCCCTAACTGGAAAAGCTACGGCATCTTCGTTGCTGCCTGGCTATGCGTACAAGCATCAGATCGGGTTCCTCAACGATGGTGTTTATGGCAACGGACGTAGCTGGATTCCGGCAAAAAATACGGGTTGGGCCCAAATCGAGCTGGCGAAGACCGCAAAAATCAATCGGGTCGTCCTCTCGCGGGATCGCGAAGGGAAACGTCGTGCGCGCTTGCTGAACTCCTTTGATATCCTGGTGTCGAACGACGGCATGACCTGGAAGACCGTGAAGAAAGTCCGACCAAGGAAAGCGGCCCCGGCAAAAAAGACT
>JAURNO010000253.1 GCA_030830145.1 Verrucomicrobiota bacterium | reverse complement strand
CCGTTGATTTCCCATATTTCGTTTTCCAAGTCGTAATCTCCATGCAAGGCATAATGAAGATCGTTTCCCCATTCGCCCCAGCTACGCATTGCGTCCGGACCGTCGAGGGAGTAATCCTGAAGGCGATAGCTGAAAAACGGGGTGTAGGTTAATCCTGTTCCCAAGTGGATCGGGCGCTGAATTTGGTAGCCCAAGTCGAGCCTCTTCGATCTGCCGACCAAACTCCCCACTTGGTTCTTTTCCCTGAAGTCGCCGAACTCGAAGGAGAGCGTATTGTAGATTTTTGTGTCGGGCCAGGGCGTAGGGGCTAGGTCGAACCTGATATTGGGGTGCTGCTCTACCATTGCCTCGTGGTTGTTTGCCTGCCACTTGGTAAGGGTGGAAAGAGTCCAATTGTCGGATTCGTAGGCAAGTTCGGCAAAATGATCGTTCCATTGTTTGTCCTGGAAGCGGTCTCTACGGAAATCACGGAAAACTTCGGAATCGTCCTGCCACTCCATTTGAGCCGCGAAACGCCATCTTTCACGGAACCGGTTGACGGAGTAGGCATGGAGATAATTCCTTTCTTCTCCAATCGAAAAGCCTCGAAGATCCGACCCTCTCTCATCTTCTTGGTCCCGAATCCACCCGTGTTCGAGGGAGCTTCTTTGGAATCCATCGGTTTGTTCCGTTTCCCATTCGACGCTGGGCGAGAGGAAGACACCCCTCTTTTCATAGGCAGTGAGTTCGCCCTTAGCGAGTAATGATTCGGAGAGTCTCCATTCCCCTTCCGTGCCCAAGTACCAACCCAGCCGGTCTCTTCGGCCCGCATGGAGTCCATAACCAAAAGGGTTTTGGCCTAGCTTCCCGGATAGTGCGGGAAGTTTGCCAATCTTTTTGTTCCCGACCCGGAGAGTAACTTCTTGGCCGGTGAAGGAGCTTGAGTTCTGGTCGAAAGTCAATGACCGAACCCCTAGATTAGGTTCAAGCGGGTGCCTGTCACGAATGTAGAAAAAGGAATCCTTGCTCGTGATCTCATTATTCTCCTTGGTAATCTCGCTTCCCTCCGTAACCCATGGGTAAAAGCCGGCTTTTACATCGAGGGCCTTGAAGTCAGCAGTGCTCAAGTTGATCTCCAGTTCCCGAGCTAAAATCCGGAGCGTTCCGTTGGTCAAGGTCACGTCGCCCCGGGCAAATGCAATCGTTCTATTCCGGTCGTATTCGATGCGGTTTGCGGTCAGCAGCAGACTACCGTTTGAGAGGCGGGCGTTGGGGGTGGCGATCAATCTTTGAGTTTCGTCATCGAAAAAGACTTCCTTTTCAGCTTCCAAAATCGTTTTGGCTTGCTTGCTCAATGGTGCCGAGTTGGGCGTTTGAGACCACAGAAGAGGAGAGGCAGCGACGGCAAGGAGCAAAAAAATTACGGATTTCACGATGTGCTTACGATGCGAGGATGCCCGTCTTTAACAAGGAAGAAATGAAAAAACAGTGGTTTTTGTTTTATCTTCCACTTGTTTCCGGGTGGCCTTATGATTCGGTATTAACCATGATCATCAACGCACGGGAAATAGACGCATGCCTATCCGGGGAAATCGGAGACCCTCATTCCGTGCTCGGTTTGCATTCTTTGGGGGTCGGCAAGGGAATGGTGGCCCGTTGTCTTTCTCCTGCCGCGGACCGGGTCGAGTTGGTTAATGTGAGAACTCGGGACAGGTATCCGATGGACCGTCTTGTATCCACTGGTTTTTTCGAACTTCATCTGCCTTTGGAAACCGAGGTCTTCCCCTATCGTCTTCTTTTCACGAGGGGAGATGATCAATGGGATTGGGAAGATCCGTACCGCTTTTCTCCCACTGTCGAAAATGCCGAGCTAAAGGGATTTAACGAAGGAGTGGATCGTAGGCCTTTCCTAAAGCTTGGCTCATGTCCTCGTACCCATGAGGGAGTCGATGGCGTTTCCTTCGTCGTTTGGGCGCCTTCGGCCCAAAGCGTTCACTTGGTCGGAGATTTCAACTCATGGCATCCGCACTCCCTGCCCATGAGGGCTCTTGGCTCCTCGGGTTGCCGGGAACTTTTTATTCCGCATGCCCAAGTCGGGCAGAAATACAAATACCGAGTCTTGGGCGCCGACGGCGTTCTGAGGGAAAAGGGTGACCCGTTCGCCTTCCGATGCGAGCCTCCTCCCGGAAATGCTTCCATTGTTCATCCTTTGAGGAAAAGAGAAGATGGAAGGGGGTTCATGTCGCCTCTTTCCGAGTTCAACCCTCGGGAATCACCGATTTCCATATACGAAATGCATTTGGGGTCTTGGAAATTCAACGAAAGAGAGAACCGGCCTCTCAGTTACCTTGAATTGGCTGATTGCTTACCTCGATACGTTAAGGATTTGGGCTTTTCCCATATTGAATTCCTGCCTCCCAGCGAATATCCTTACGGGGCCTCATGGGGCTATCAAGTTACCGGTTTTTACGCTCCGACTCACCGATATGGTTCTCCGGATGATTTCAAGAGCTTGGTTGATCGTTGCATGGAGGCGGGAATAGGGGTCATCCTCGACTGGGTCCCGGCTCATTTTCCGTCCGATGAATTTGCCTTGGCTCGTTTTGACGGCACCTGTTTGTTCGAGCATGAGGATCCGCGGCAAGGAGTTCATGCCGAATGGGATACCTTGATTTTCAATTACGGTCGCCCGGAGACTCGAAGCTTCCTGATAGGTAGTGCGGTTTCCTGGCTTGACCGTTTTGGTGTTTCCGGTTTTCGGGTCGATGCCGTTGCCTCCATGCTTTATCTCGATTACGGACGCAAGGAGGGGGAATGGATTCCAAACCGCGAAGGAGGCAATCATAATTTGGAAGCCATTGAGTTTGTCCGCCAGTTCAACCAGAGCATTCACGAAGAATACCCCGGGGTAATAAGCATCGCCGAAGAATCAACTGCTTTCCCGCAAATCACCCAGCCGCCGGATGTCGGCGGCTTGGGTTTTGACTTTAAGTGGAACATGGGCTGGATGCACGACGTTTTAGGCTATTTCGGGACGCCTCCGCATGATCGTTCGAATCAGCATGATAAATTGACTTTTGGGGCAACCTATCAGTTCTCGGAAAACTTCGTACAGGCTTTTTCGCATGACGAGGTTGTTCATGGCAAGGGTTCCCTTGCCAACAAGATGAACCTCCCTGAACAAACCGACCGATTGGCCAACCTGCGAGCCTTGCTTGCTTTTCAATGGACCTGGCCGGGCAAGAAAACTCTTTTCATGGGATGCGAATTCGGGCAATGGAAAGAGTGGGATTTTGATTCCGCGCTTGACTGGAGCTTGCTCGAATTACCTTTGCACGAGGGGCTTGCGAAGCTAGTTCGTGATTTGAATCACAACTACCTCGGTCATTCGGGGTGGGCAAAACACGATCATTATGCAGATAAGTTCAGGTGGGGCGACTGCGGCGACAAGGAAAGGCAAACCCTTGCGTTTCTCAGGTTTGGTGAAGATACTCGTGACACCCTTCTGGTCGCCTGTAATTTTTCGAATCAACTCGTTCATAGGGAATGGGGATGTCCGTATCCCGGAGACTGGAAAGTCCTGTTGGATACGGATTCTCCCGATTACGGAGGG
>JAURNO010000252.1 GCA_030830145.1 Verrucomicrobiota bacterium | reverse complement strand
GAATCTCAGTCAATATCTCGATCAAGTTTTCCTCGTCCGGCAAATTGCGGATTTGCAATTGAGAAAATACTTCCTTTCTTGACTGAGCGGAGCAACTGATTAATTACATAATCAATGAAGTCAAGGATTGCTATTCTACCTGTTTTTTCACTCTTGTTCCTTTTTTCCTGCACTCCAACGAAGTTTTTGGTTGAAATATACACTTCTGATTTTGATGCCGCCAACGAAGGAGAAATAACACAGGTACCTGTCACTGTGGAATTTAGTTTCATGGTTAAGGACAAGGATGAAATGATTGAGTTGGCTAAGAACAAGACTATGCCTTTTCTTTCGAAGGATTCCTCGATGGAATTGAGCAAAGCAACCTTTGGCAAAACTCTTACAATCAAAACCAAATTTCCTCTTGGTAAGAAAAGCGTTTTGGAAGAAAAGGAACCCAACGCGCTTTTTCACATCGTTGCGCAAGATAATCGAGTGTTTTTCGAGCCCACTGATTCCTTGAAAAAATTGAATAAGTCATTGAAGGAAATTTCATTTGGTTTGGATGTTGACCTACCGCCGACCCGCACGATCTTTCGCGTCATTAGCGATTCCAGAAAAGACTTCAACTTGTCTGCAATAGCCGTATTTTCAGACAATAAAGCATATTTGCAATTTGAAAAAACTCTGAAGCGAAGAGATTCCGTAGAAGTTGAATTCCGAGGAGATGAAGGCAGTGTTTATGGAGAAATTAATCCTTTTCTTAAGTACTCAAGCAATTGAAGTCTCAAAGGATTTCAACTTTAGAGCGAACGAGGTATCAAGCTTAGCTTAATCTTAACCTCCTCACAACCGCTCTCCTCAACCTCGCGTTGAGCTTGCCCCATCTTTCGGAGACGTGCTACAGCAACTGGAAATCAATGGTAAAGTAAGCGACAACCTTTCCAACACGAAAAGTAATACGGTGGTATTTGGCAGAGGGTCGGCAAGGGGCGCATCCATGAAACCAATGGCTTGGTCGCTTCTTTCTTGAAAACATCGGTTCTTCTAGGCGTGTCGTAATAAAGAGTTGGAAAAACGCAAAATGGCGTCACTTCGTTGTCGTAAGAACTTGATCCGAGGCTATACAAACCTAGTGTCCTTATCTTGGCTTTTCTGGTGAATGCGATGATTTGCCAGTCTTTCCTATGTTTGAGGCTGAACATAAAACCAAATGTAAACAATAACTCCTGAGAAAGTAAGACATGAGCAAAAAGACTGATGACGCAAAGGCCGTTGAGAAACTCGGCAAGGCAAGGGATGCAATCGTATCCGAACTGCGCAAGACGATCTTCGGGATGGACGACGTAATTGACGAGATGATGATCGCCATCTTCTCTCGCGGTCACTGCTTGCTGGTGGGAGTACCGGGGTTGGCCAAGACTTTGCTCGTAAGCTCGCTGGCCGAGACCATGTCTCTTGGTTTTAAGCGTATCCAGTTTACGCCCGACTTGATGCCCTCGGATATTACGGGAACCGAATTGCTCCAGGAGGATCCGGAAACCCATGAGCGAAGGTTCAAATTTCAAAAGGGCCCCGTGTTCACCAATCTTTTGCTGGCCGACGAAATCAACCGTACGCCTCCCAAGACGCAGGCCGCTCTCTTGGAGGCAATGCAGGAAAAAAGAGTTTCATCGGGGGGCGAGGATTTCAAGTTGGACGAACCATTCTTCGTTCTGGCTACCCAGAACCCGATCGAACAGGAAGGAACTTATCCTTTGCCCGAAGCCCAACTGGACCGCTTTCTTTTCAATATCATGGTTAAGTATCCGAGCAAGAGCGAGGAACTCGACATCATGCGCAGCGTAACCAGTGACGAGGAACCCGAGTTAAAAGAGGTGGTCGACGCCAAGACTATCATCGAGTTTCAGCGTTTGGTCAGGAGAATCCCGGTCGCTGATCATGTCTTTGAATATGCCGCTGCCTTAGTCCGGGCTACCCGTCCGGATGAACCCGACGCACCCGAGTTCGTCAAGAAGTTGATGTCCTGGGGGGCCGGTCCGCGGGCATCCCTCAACCTCATTCTTGCCGGAAAAGCTCGGGCTGCTATGCGCGGTCGCTGTCATGTTTCGGTGGACGATGTGAAAGCGGTGTGCCTGCCCATTCTAAGGCACCGCATCATTCCTAGCTTCGCAGCCCGTTCTGAAGGGATGACTTCTGATTCTTTGATCGAAAAGCTCCTCGAAGAAATTCCGGCCAACGAGGATCTCTATCAGGAAAAAGTCATTTGAAGAGATAGATGTCCGAAAACTTGCCGGATACCAAGTACCTCGACCCGGAGGTTCTTCAAAAATTGGGCGATCTCGAACTGATCGCCCGGGAGGTCGTCGAAGGCTTACGGGTGGGAAGTCACCGTAGTCCTTTGCGTGGATTCAGTACGGAGTTCGCCCATCACCGGCAGTACGTTCCCGGAGATTCCCTCCGGTCCATCGATTGGCGGGTGTACGGCCGGTCGGACCGTTACTACACTAAGCTCTACGAGGCGGAGACTAATTTCGACTGCCACATCCTGATTGATTCGAGTTCATCGATGACTTACGGGTCGGGCAAGGTAAGCAAATTGGAGTATGCCAAGTTCCTGGGTGCTTCCCTCGCCTACCTTGTTCTAAAGCAACGGGATTCCGTAGGCTTGTCCGTTTTCGACTCGGAAATACGCGCCTACCTCCCTCCCCGATCGACGATGGGCGTCCTTCTGGAGATGGACCGACTGCTCAAGGATGCCAAGCCGACTCCAAAAACAGCAATTGCCAAGCAATTGCACGACGTTGCGTTGATGATGAAGAGACGTTCCTTCGTGATCGTCCTTTCCGACTTTCTCTCCGAGGCGGACGACGTTTTGGCCGGTCTCGAGCATCTCAGGTTCGCCGGGCACAATGTCATGGTCTTGCATACTCTGGATCCTCATGAACTGGAGTTTCCCTTCGAAGGAACCTGGCAATTCGATGGCTTGGAGGGGGAAGAACCTTTGATTACTCAACCCGAGCGTATCAAGGAAGATTACTTGGCCAACTTGAACGAATACCTGACCACCTTCCACGATGGATGCGTCGCCAGTCAAATCGACTACGCTCTCGTCGACACTTCCCGCCCTTTGGACGTCTTCCTGAACGAGTTCTTTCATGAGCGCGAATCGCTCATGAATGGCTCGGCGGACAGATCGGGATCATGAGCTTTCTCAATCCACTTCTTCTTCTGGCGGCCTTGGGGATCGCGTTGCCTATTTTGGCTCATTTGCTCAACCGGCAGCAAGT
>JAURNO010000251.1 GCA_030830145.1 Verrucomicrobiota bacterium | reverse complement strand
GGGGGTGACCTGTACAAATCGTGCTTGCTTGCGTAGAGAGGATATGTCTTGTGCTCCCAAATATCCCAACCCAGCCCTCAATCCCCCGGCAAGGCTTTCGACTGTCTCGCTAACCGAACCCGCAACTTCCTTGAGGGCTTCGATTCCTTCGGGGGTGCTTTTCGCTCTCAAGTCTTCCTTCTGGTGACCATAACGAGCGGCGGAACCATCCTTCATTGCTTCCATACTTCCCATGCCCCGGTATTGTTTGTAATATTTGCCTTCAATTTCGACGATTCTGCCAGGCGCTTCCTTGCAACCCGCCAAAAGTCCTCCGCAAATGACTCCTTGAGCCAAGGTGAGTGCTTTGACGATGTCTCCGGATTTGGTGATTCCTCCATCGGCCAGAATCGCCACTTCTTTTTTGCGGGCCCCCAAAGATGCAGCGTACAAGGCGCTCATCTGCGGAACGCCTACTCCGGCTACCACTCTGGTCGTGCAGATGGATCCCGGGCCTTGTCCAATTTTGATCGCATGCGCACCTGCATCGGCGAGGAATTCTACTCCTTCTCCTGAAGTCACGTTTCCTGCCATAATCGTCAAATCCGGAAAGGATTCTCTGATGAATTTTGTGGCTTCACCCACTCCTTTGGTATGACCATGGGCTGTCGAGACTGCAACGACGTCGAGACCTTGTTCAACCATCTCAGCGACATGTTCGTGTAAATTGTCTTGATCCATTTCGCCGTCCGTTTTTCGAGGAACCGAAACCGCGGCTCCACAAAGAAGTCGGAATTTGGAATCACGGGCCGGCTTAACATGCTCGCGGCTCTCTTCCATAATGCGTTCAATATCACTCAGCGTGTAGAGTCCCCGTAATCGATCCTCCTTGTCCACGACCAAAAGTTTGTGGATCCCCATATGCTGGCTGAAAAACCGATCCGCAGTTGTGATCGGATCGTTGCCTATTTCGTCCTCGCAAATCGTGTAGACCTCGTTTCTGGCTAGCATACCATCGGTTACCTTGCGTTCGCGGTACCTTTGCTTGACTACTCTGCCGGGTAGTAATCCAAGCAATTTTCCTTTTTCGTCTACGATTGGAAAGGTTCTGAACTGGAAATGCTTCTCTTCGATCAGTTCGATGATATCCCCGATGTGCTTGTCCGCGGTTATGGTAATGGGGTTTTGAATAAGACCGTGAACATGGTATTTGACGCGAGCAACTTCTTTGACCTGTTGGCGGTTGCTCATGTTATAGTGGATTAAGCCGATGCCCCCGCAAAGAGCCATGGCGATTGCCATTTCGGATTCGGTCACTGTATCCATATCCGAAGACAAGATTGGAATGCTGAGTTTAATCGCCTCGGATAGCGAAGTTTCGAGACGAACCTCTCGAGGCACGACTTCGGAGTAGCGAGTGGCCAAGGAGACATCGTCAAATGTCAGACCAGTTGGTAGGCATTGTTTGAAGAAATCATCAGCCTTAAGGTAAAAGTCATCATCCATAATTCGTCCTTACGTCATCGTATGAGTATATTATATATGATAGAAAGCATTTACTCTCTCAAGATTATTCCATGAACGCATCACGTCAGTTCCGTCTCTACGATGAAAAATTCGCTTATCCACTGCGTACTGCACACGGTGTATGGGAAGGTCGCCAGAGCATGATACTCAGAGAAGAACAGTCCGACGGTTTGGTCTCCTACGGCGAAGTCGCTCCGACACCTGGATTTACGAATTGCGATATCGACGATCTTCTACCCGAGGTTGAAGCTTGGGTTCGAGGAGAGAGTACGAGCTCCACCCCCATTTTTCTGTCTGCTCTATCCTGCCTGTCCTCGGAGGTTTGGCGATTTAACGGTGATTTTAACGGAACCCCGATTATGTGCTCCGGGCTTGATGTTTTGGAGGAGAATCCTGTCCACCTCACGCGGAAAAGAAAGATAGGCTTGGGCTCTCCCAAATCAGAAATCGATGAGATTCTCGAGTGGATGTCGCGTTTGCCTGAACAGGCAAAGGTACGCCTTGATGCAAATGGTTCTCTGAGCATCGAGTCTTTGCAGTTGTGGATCGATGCGTTGGAAGGTGAAGCCAAGTTGGAGTTTGTCGAACAACCTCTCGCGGTCGGTCAATTGGAAGAACTTAAATCTCTATCAAGGGGTACTTCCGTCCCGTTTGCTTTGGATGAATCGATTGTTGAGGGAGGAGGGCCTGAAGCTTTGAAGATTATCGGATGGGAGGGGTACTATGTGATCAAACCATCTCTTTTCCCCGATTGGGAAGAAATGATCCGATTCATCAAGTCGGAACCGGAAAAATCAATCGTATCCACTGTTTTCGAAAGCCCTTTCGGTTATGAGGCGGTTTGTCGGTGTGCATCCCATTCCACGGCGGTCGCCGGGCTCGACCGGTCTTTGTTCAAGGGCAATTCGAAGGAATTCGCCGAACACCACTCCAACCCGTTGATCCCCCATGCGGTTGGCGTTCTTCAGTTGGATCAACTTTGGGAATCCTTATGAGTGGGAGGTATGAAGTGCGATCCGAGTTTTGGCTTGATCCCGACAATGACCCCAAAGAGCCCAAGCTCCTTTTCGCAAAAAAGGTGTTTCATCTTTTTGAGGATTTGCCCGCAGTGCATTTTACCAAAGACAACCCAAGGCCTTTATCCTCAAACGATTTCTCTTCGACTTCGGGGGCTGAAATTTTCGCTTTTCAGACGGGAGGCACATCTGGGAGAACCACTCGAGTCGTTCACTCTACCGATACCCTTGACCGAGCGGTCGAAGGATTGCAGGCCAAGATTGGCCCTCAGCCGATTTCGTCGGTTTGTTGCCTGCCTTTGCATCACTTGGGGGGATGGATGCAAGTGCACCGCGCCATTCGTACTTCGGGTTCGGTTTTCTTTTGTTCATACCGCGACCTAGGGGAAGATCGGTTGGGTGCAAAGCTTGAGGGGCGCTGGTTGTCCTTGGTGCCCACTCAACTTTTTCATCTCATCAAATCACCTAAGGCAGTCTCAAACCTCAGGAAAGCCAAAGGTGTTTTCGTCGGAGGAGCGGCGATGAGCCCAAAGTTGACTGCTCTTTGCCGCAAAGAAGTTCTGCCCATTTGGCCAACTTACGGGATGAGTGAGACGGCGGGAATGATTACTTTGCTTTCCGCGGATGAATTTCTAAACGGGCGGGAAGGCGTAGGGAAAGCTCTGCCTCACGCCGAATTGCGGGTGTTATCCGACTTGGGTAGGGTGGCGGTGAAGTCCAAAAGTTTATGTTTGGCGAAACCTCCCATTCATTTTGGACCCGATTATTCCTATCGAACCGAGGACTACGGTGAAGTCGATCGTTTAGGTTATTGGAAAGTCCTGGGAAGGGGAGACCGGGTTATCGTAACTGGCGGCGAAAAAGTTGACCCAGGGGTAGTGGAGAAAACAATCTTGGATTCAGGCTTGGTAGCAATGCTTGGTCGTCGGAATCAAGGATGAGCAGTGGGGGCAAAAGGTGACCGCTTACTTGTCTCCAATGGGTGCTGATCTGAACCGCATCAAAGGAATTGTTGGGGAAACCCTTTCAGGAGAAAAATACCCAAAGGAATGGGTCCTCGTCGACGAGCTTCCTGTCTCGGAAATGGGCAAGCCTTTGCTTTGAATCAAATCTTTTCAACGATTTGGTCGGCCAATCCATATTCGATGGCCTCCTTCGCGTTCAAATAGAAATCCCGATCCGTATCAAGTTGGATTTTTTCCAAATCCTGTCCAGAGGTCTTGGCGAGAATTCCGTTGAGCTCTTCTCTGAGTTTCTCCATTTCCTCGGCTTGAATATTAATGTCGACGGCGGCCGCAACCATGCGTCCGGTTATGAGAGGTTGGTGAATGAGAACTCTTGAATGAGGATACAAGAAACGCTTTCCTTTGGTTGCGCCACAAAGGAGGATCGATCCCATGCTCGCAGCCATGCCCGTAACGACGACCTTGATCGGGGAGCTGATCAGTTGCATTGTGTCGAAAATAGCCATCCCCGCAGTAATTGATCCACCCGGTGAATTGATGTAGAAAGTAATTTCTTTACCCGGGTCGGATGTTTCCAAAAAGAGAAGCTTTTCCGTCAGATCTCTTGCAGATCGATCGCTTACCTCTCCCCAAAGAAATATCTTTCTTTCCTCAAGAAACTTGCTTTGAATCATTTCGGTGACGGAATCACGCCTTTTGTCTTTTTCTTCGCTCATAAAAATATTTGCTTTTGTTGTAGTGAAATTAAATCGATGGGTCGAGCATCTGAATGCGTCTTGCGTGCCTTCCTCCTTCAAAGGTCGATTGTAACCAAGTCTGCACGATCTCAAGGGCTAATTCTTTAGTTATTTGCCTTTCCCCGAGAGAGAGCATGTTGGCATCATTGTGCTCCTTGGCTAACTTGGCAGTCTCAACGGACCAACAAAGAGCACATCGGATCCCGCGCACCTTGTTTGCCGCCATGGCCTCTCCATTTCCACTCCCTCCAAGAACAATCCCCAAATCACACAAACCTTCGGAAACCGCCTCTGCAGCCGGTCGAATAAAATCTGGATAATCAACAGATTCTTCCGAGAAAGTTCCAAAATCCTTAGTTTGGTAGCCCTTTTCCAAAAGGAAAAGATTAATTGCCTCTTTGTAGGCGAAACCAGCGTGATCGGTGCCCAAGGCAATTCGAATCGTTTTGCTATCGATAGTCATCTTTCAGCCTAGGTTGAATAGGGTGACGACGGGAAAGGACAAGAAGAAAACCCGCTTTGGGTTAAATAAGACCCAATTCCATCTTTCCTTCTTCTGAGATCAGGTCTTGTGTCCACGGTGGGTCCCACACAATCTCTACCTCCGCGTCATCAATGCCTGGCAGTTCCAATACCTTGCCTTTCACGTCTTCGGCGATGACGGGTCCCATTCCGCAACCGGGGGCCGTCAGGGTCAAGTCAACAAATGCGACTCTCCCTTTCTCTTGGATCTCTTCGATCTCTACGCGATAAATTAGTCCCAAATCAACTACATTGACGGGGATTTCCGGGTCAAAAACGGACTTGAGGTTTTCCCTAATTTTTTCAGCGTTTGCCGGCTCTTGATTCCCGTCTTGATTCTTGTGCGGAGAGGCGGAAGCTTCTTCGCCGAGGGCATCGGCGTCTTTGGCCGCTATGCGGTACATCCCCTGAAGGGTCATAACGGTAAAGTTTCCACCAAGACGATGAGTGACTGTAACCTTTTCACCTTGGGGTAGATTGAACTCTTCGCCATGAGGGATCAAGGTAGCCGATACGTCTCTGGTCAGTGCTATTTCTTCTTGATTATTGGACATGTCTTGAAAATGAGGTTACTCGGTAAACGAGTTGGCGATTCTATCTCTGACATCTGCGAGTTGTTCTTCCATTCCTATTTTTTCTATTACTTCCTCGAAAAAGCCGAGGATAATCAGGCGCTCGGCTACGGCTCGGGAAATTCCCCTACTGAGAAG
>JAURNO010000250.1 GCA_030830145.1 Verrucomicrobiota bacterium | reverse complement strand
GGATAGTCTTTCGAATTCGGCTTCCGATCCAATAAACATAATGCCTATTTTGGGGCGGGTGGTTTCGCTTGAGTATCTTTCAATCGCATCACTCAAGTCCATCTTGTCCGCACAAGACTTGACGAAGACTGAGCGGGCACCATCTTGGGGCTTAGTTTTCATAATAGGGTCCATTCAAAATGATCAATTTCAATCGAATAGTCAAACAGCAATGGATGGCTTTGATTAACGGTTGAATAACATTTGCGTCCGATGTTTTCCCAATCTGCCTGAATCCTTCGTGGTCTGAAGGACTGGCGATTTATTTGAGTGATTACACTAATTAAAGAAGAGCGGGTAGGGCGTCTTTCATAATTTCAGGCAAATTCGCAAAGGTCGAATCAGGGGCAAGTTCTTTAAGTTCAGCCATGGAATGCGTTCCGGTTGCCACGAGAATGCATTTTAAGTCAGCTTGTTTGGCTGTCTCGTAGTCGTAGGGAGAGTCTCCGAGGTACAAGGTCTCCTCGGCGTTGCATTCCAATTGTTTCAAGGCATGAAGGGTGAGTCTGGGATCGGGTTTTTTCCATTCCGTATCGTCTGCACCAAGCGTAAAGCAGAGCAATTCGGAAAAGTTCAGATGGTCGCAGACGGTGCGTGCGTGCGGACCGTGTTTGTTCGTGAGAACGGCTGCCTTGAGCCCTTTCGATTTGCAAAACTCGAGAATTTCGGAAGAACCGGGAAGAGCTTTAAGACCGAGAAGCATTTCTTCTTCGAATATTGGCCTGAGACGCCTGACGGCTTCTTCTGCGCGTTCAGACCCTATGAGCTTTGTCATGGTCGTCAGCGAGGCACCACCCACGGACCTCTTGACTTTTTCGTAGCTAGGATTGGGGTAACCCATTTCAGTCAGTACGCGTTTGAAAGCCTGATGAATTGCTTGGAATTGATCGATGAGAGTACCGTCCAGGTCAAACAAGATTGCTCGTATTGGCATTGTCCTTAGGATAAATTTAGGTTGTAGTCGGATTGAGTTCGTTAGAAATGTCAGAGAAAGAGAGCCTAATCAAGAATCAAGGAGAAACTTCAACCCGTTGCGTTCGCTTTCAACGGGACGGTGATGATTGCTTTTGCTTCCTTCAAGGCAAATGGTCATTGGAGAGCGATGAAGTTCGCTTTGCTCATTCTGAATGGAAGCGCTTTCTTTCCGCCAATCCTACTGCGGTATCCTTTAGGTTTTCCTCGGTCGAATTGAGCGATTGGGATTCTGCTCTTATCGTATTTTTAACTCAATGCCGATATGATCTTGAGGGACTTAAGAAGAACTTCGACACTTCGGTTTTGCCCAGGGGCATTATCAAGTTGTTGAACTTGAGTCTTGTAAAAAAGGCCACTAAGCAAAGAAACGAATTCAATCTGAATCGGGGCATAGACTATTTGGAGTCCGAAATTGTTCGTTTTCGCGATCGATTTTGGGGGGTCGCTGCTTTTCTCGGCGAATGGATCTCTGGAGTCGCATCACTCTTCGTGGGAAAGTCCAGTATGCGGATAAGGGATTTGTTTGCTGTTTGCAGATCCTGTGGCGCATCTGCTCTGCCAATCGTGACCTTGATCAGTTTTCTTACGGGTTTGACCATGGCTTTCGTAGGCAGCGTACAACTCGAAAAATTCAATGCCAAGATTTACGTGGCCGATTTAGTTTGCCTTGCGATGGTTCGAGAAATGGGAGCTTTGATGGTTGCAATCGTCATGGCGGGGAGAACCGGCGCCGCATTTGCAGCCGAGTTGGGAAGTATGAAAATTAACGAAGAAATTGATTCTTTGCGTACGTTTGGTATTTCACCCATGCAATTTCTCGTACTCCCGAGGACGATTGGTCTTTTTCTCATGATCCCCCTGCTTACCCTTTATGCCGACATGGTGGGAATCCTAGGTGGATTGACCGTTGGCACCCAAGTCATGGGCTTCTCCATGCTACATTATTTTGAGCAAACGCAAACTGCTCTTGGGGGGATGTGGGAAGTTTATTCGGGGCTCGTCAAGAGTCTCGTCTTTGGTTTGATTGTGGGCTTGGTCGGTTGCTACAAGGGGTTGGCGAGCGGGAAGGATTCAGCTTCACTTGGTCGATCCGTCACTTCGGCCGTCGTTACAAGCATTACGCTCATCGTGGTGGCGGATGCTCTTTTTGAGATCATTTTTAGCTATTTGGACTTAAGGTGATGGCAGACGAAACGGAAAAAAATCCAGTTTTAAGGGTCGAGAACCTAAAGTTGAGTTATGGGGATTATGAAGTTTTGAACGGAGTCAGTTTTGAGGTGCGGGACGGTAGTTGCCTCGTTATCATGGGTGGAAGTGGTTGCGGCAAAAGCACTTTGCTTAAAGCTTTGGTTGGCTTGATTGAGCCGGCTGAAGGCGAGGTTTACTTTGACTCCCGGAATCTTTGGGCTTCAAGTATGGAGGATCGGGAAGAAATCCTTCGAGGTTTTGGAGTTTTGTTCCAAGGTGGTGCCCTTTGGAGTTCAATGACTTTATTGGAAAACGTGTCCCTTCCCCTCGAAACGTACACTGATTTGTCTGAACCGGAGGTAGCTCGTGTTGCAGAATATAAACTTGGGTTGGTCGGGCTTTCCGGTTACGAGGAATTTTATCCATCCCAGTTGAGCGGGGGAATGAAAAAACGCGCTGGTCTGGCTCGGGCAATGGCTCTTGATCCGAAGGTTTTGTTCTTCGATGAGCCTTCCGCTGGACTTGACCCCTTGAGTTCCCGAAGGTTGGACGACTTGATTAACGAACTGAAGGAAAGCCTTGGCATGACCTTTGTCGTTGTAAGCCACGAGCTGGCAAGTATTTTTGAGATCGCCGACGACTCGATTTTCCTAGATGCGAAAAGCAAGACCCTTCTTCATCAAGGCAGCCCCGCATCGCTCCTTGAAACCAGTGAGCACGATCACGTCAGATCATTTTTGAGTCGGGGTTCGTCTGCCTGACAAATCTGTTGTTGAAACCTCCGTCGAACTACACTTTTATGCAGTTGTGAAAAATCGAAGTAATCATGCATTGGTCGGCATTTTTTCACTGGGTGCTCTTGTTCTTCTCCTTGGTTTTACTGTTTTTACCGGTGGATTCTCGTCCTTGCGCGACGAAAATGAGCGTTTTGTTCTCGTCTTTCATGAAAACGTTTACGGATTGCACGAAGGAGGGAAGGTTACCTTGAATGGTGTTCGTATTGGTCGAGTGGAACGTTTCTTCATCGGGGATGCAATTAAGGATGGACCGGTTCCCGTTCAGGTTGAGATTAACCGAAAGTTGGTCTTGAGGCATATGGTTGAGCAACAAAACGAAATTTTTGATGAAGATGGAAAATTCAAAAAAGAATTGATTCCTCGATTGATGGGGCAGTTGATTCAGGAAAGTTTCGTGACGGGAATACTCTATGTAAACCTAACCACGGAAAACGAGCCAGGGGATGATCCTGAAAACCCAAATATGCTTTATGGTTTTGTCGAGATAAGAACCAAGGATTCTATTTTTGCGGAACTGAGCGAGAGCATCAATTTGGAAAAGTTAAGCAAGCAAATGAGCAACTTAATGGAGACGGCTACCGAAAAACTTTCCAATCTGAATGTCGTAAAGCTCGGCGATGATTTCTCCCAAACGAACACCGAAGTGCAAAGGTTTCTCAAGGATTTCTCGAAATCCTATGGTCCACTTGGTCCCAGTTTGACCGAGACCTCCATCGAGGCCAAGGCGGCTTTCGTCGAAATTGCCGATGTTTCCTCCAGGTTGAAAAAAATGCTGGACCCTTCATCGGAGTTCCGGTTCGGTTTTGCCGACACGCTTCGTGAAATTGCTGCGATGGCAAAGTCACTTAAAAGTTTGGCGGACCTTTTGGAAAGAAACCCTCAAGCTTTTATCCGCGGCAAACCAAAAAACCAAGAATGAAAACCATCAAGGCATCCTTTTCTCTCCTTTTCCTTTCGGTTTTTCTTCTCCTTGCTTCATGTGTTATTCCCGAATCGAACCATGTAGAACCAACTTACCATCTTCTTTCCGAACTGAAATCGGACCGAAATAATACATCCGAGACCGGGCAAGTTTCCTTTTACGTCCGTCAGGTTGAATTGCCCACCTACCTCCAAGAAAACCGGTTGGTGTCACGCCCTAAACAGGGCTTGATCGAGTTCACCGAAGACGATCGCTGGGGGGAGCCATTGGAGGAGGGAATTGCACGTGTTTTGGGAATCAATTTGAGTAAAAGATTGAACTCGTTTGCATATTCGGTTTTTCCACATCGGCAAAAAGCATCTTGTATGTTTGAGTTGGGTATTGCCGTTCAACGTTTTGAGCGAATTGATTCATCGACCGTCCTCCTTGAGGTTTTGTGTGACCTTCATTCCTTCAAGCACGTCGATCACCTTCCTTTTTCCACTCGCGTAGAGTTTCTCGAACCCGCCGATGGAGGAGATTCGAGTCTTGAAGTGTTGGCCCTTAGTCAAGCAATCTC
>JAURNO010000249.1 GCA_030830145.1 Verrucomicrobiota bacterium | reverse complement strand
TTTCTCAGTTAGGTCTTGGGCGACCCCACCCGGTCTACAAAACTTAGGGAGAGAGGATATACATACCAAGATATTCTCTCCCTCCGCTCATGTTGCCTTCCGTTTTTCCCTGCATTAGAATTGCCACTCATACTTTCGAAACAATTCCTTTTTGTTAACCAAAAGTTCTTCCATTAAATCAGACAATACCAGCGGCGTGCTCACCGTAACCCCTTCCGGAATTTATTGCCCGGCGGGTGATTTTTACGTTGATCCCAAAGGCTCGGTGAAAAGAGCTCTTGTAACTCATGCTCACAGCGATCATGCCCGACCTGGTCACGACAGTTATCTCTGTTCCAATCCCTGTTTGCCCCTTCTCGAATTAAGGCTGGGCAAAAAAGCAAAAATCGAGGGCATCCCGTTTGGTCAAAAGCACAAAATAGGTGACGCTCTCGTATCCTTTCACCCCGCTGGTCATATACTGGGATCCGCTCAAGTTCGGGTAGAGGTAGCAGGCCGAGTTTTCGTTGTAAGTGGAGATTACAAACCAGACGGGGACCAGACATGCGAGGAATTTGAGCCAGTCAAATGCCATCTTTTTATCTCGGAGTGTACATTCGGGTTGCCCGTTTATCGATGGAAACCAGAAGAATATGTTTTGGACCGAATGAACCACTGGTGGTCGGATAATTCGAGTGAGGGCAGACCTTCTCTAGTCTTTGCATACTCCCTGGGCAAAGCCCAACGGGTACTTGCTGGTCTTGATCCGGAAATTGGTCCAATCTTTCTTCACTCCGCTGCCTATGAGTTTTTGGAACCTTACCGGCAAGCAGGTATTGTCCTGCCTCAAGCCGAGAAGGTCGAGAAAGCAAAACCAAATGACTATTCCCGTTCGATCATTATTGCCCCTCCTGCGGTTGAGGAGTCGGGCTGGGCGAGAACATTCACGGATTGTCGCAAAAGCTTTGCCTCCGGATGGATGGCCATTAGAGGACAGCGCCGGAGGCGAAACCTTGACCAAGGTTTTGTTCTGTCCGATCATGCTGATTGGGATGGCTTGATCAGGAGTATTGCCGCGACCGAAGCGGAATCCGTCCGGTTGACGCATGGCAATGGCGATGCCCTTTCCCGATACCTTTGTGAGAAAGGAATCGATGCGGGAATTCTCGACAAAACCAATTTGATTACGATGAGAGAGGCGAGAGAATGAAGTTTTTTTCCCGTCTATTTCACGATCTTGATGAGCTGACCAAGACCAATGACCGCATTGATCGACTCGGCCGTTATTTGGAAGAGTCGAAGCCGGAAGATTCGATCTGGGCTTGTTGGTTTTTGGCTGGCAACCGAATCAAAGGGGCGGTCAAAACATCTGAGTTACGATCCTTTGCTTCGGATAGAACGGGGTTTCCGGATTGGCTCGTGGCGGAATCTCATGACAGGGTGGGGGACCTCGCCGAAACCTTGAGCCTACTGGTCGAAGATCATGGGACGGGCCGGGCGCTTTCCCTAAGCGAGGTCGTGGAGACTCTGATCCAGCCCATGGTTTCAATGGATACGATGGGACGCAAGGAATCGATCAATCGAGCATGGGATACCTTGAGGTCCGCTGACCTTTTGCCTTTTCACAAATTACTAACCGGCGCATTCAGGATGGGCATTTCAAAAGGAAACCTTTGCAAGGCTCTGGCTCAAGTCGGAAACTTGGAACCCGCCCTCATCGCACAACGCTTAGCCGGGGATTGGACTCCAGGCACTTTGACTCTCGAGGCAATCCTTGATCCCAAGCAAACGGAGTCAACCTGCCAACCCTTTCCTTTTTACCTCTCAAGTCCCATTGATATTCCATTGAAGGAGCTTGGTTCATTGGAGAACTGGCAGATTGAGTGGAAATGGGATGGTATTCGAGCCCAGTTGATCAAAAGAAAAGGTCGGATAATGATTTGGTCAAGAGGGGATGAATCCGTTGGCGATTCTTTTCCTGAAATCATGCTCGCTGCGAATTCCCTGCCATCCGATGTCTGCCTGGACGGAGAAATTCTTGCTTGGGGAAAGGATGGTCTTAGGCCCTTCTCGAGGTTGCAAAGAAGGTTAGGTAGAAAAGATCCTTGTCCTAGTATGCTGAAGAAGGAACCAGTTCGTTTTCAAGCGTACGATCTTCTTCGATTGGAAGGTCAGGACCTGCGGCAAAGTCCTCTTCGGGATCGAAGAGATAAGCTCTTCGAAGCGATCGATGTTTTACCAAAAGATTTTCCAATTGGTCTTTCGCCTCTGGTCACCGAGGCGAGTTGGTCTGGATTATCTGAACTTCATGAACAATCCCGTGACCGAGGAGTCGAGGGGTTTATGATCAAACATAAGAACTCGACCTACAAGAGCGGCCGGGTAAAGGGTGACTGGTTTAAGTGGAAGGTTGACCCACTGCATGCTGACATGGTCGTGGTGAGTGCTCAATTTGGCCGAGGCAAGCGTTCAAATTTATTCAGTGATTACTCTCTTGCCGTGTGGTCGGAAAACAAGGAACTCGTAGTTGTTGCCAAAGCATATTCCGGACTAAGCGACAAGGAACTCAAGGAAGTGGACCGTTTTATCCGGAAGAACATAACAGGACGTTTTGGTCCGGTTCGTGGCGTTCGTCCCGAAATCGTTTTCGAGGTTGCTTTCGAAGGCGTCCGGTTTTCAGGCCGACACAAGTCTGGCGTGGCCTTGAGGTTTCCTAGGATCAAGCGGTGGCGCAAGGATAAGAAAGTGGCCGAAGCAGATACGCTCGATTCGATTCGGAGTCTCGTTCAGTCCAGCATTGAGATAAACACCAAAGGGCCTAAAACCGACGAGGACGGGAACCTTCTTCTTTTCGAATAACCGGAGGGTCCGCTCAGTAGGTCGGCACCTCGATTACCTCCTGTCCATCGGTCATGAAAATCCGGTCGTCTCGGTCGGGTTTGACCGTTTTAATTCCCGTGAAAGTACCGAACGCGGGCAGTATGATCCGATTCTTTCCGACTTGGAAGCAGGGGGAACGGAGGCTTGAACCACTTTTCTCCTTAAGGGAGAATCCCGGGTGAATGTGACCGGCCATAAATGGATGTGCCGTCGGACCCACTGGGTGATGGCGAAGATCGAATTTGAATTCGGTCCAAGGCTCTCGATGACATTGGATTTCGAGATCAGGCCAGGGATCCCCGGATTGGAGGTCATGGTTCCCACGAACCAAGTGAACTGCGATCCTTGATAGCCGTTTCCTCCAATCAAGCAGTTCCTTATGCACGCCCTCCGTCCTTCCGTCCCGGGCGTGTAGAAAGTCGCCGAGGAAAACCAGGGAATCGACCTTCGTTTGCCGGACCAGTTCTTCCAGACGGTGGCAATCATCCTGAGAGGTGGACTCGGGTACGGGAATACCTGATTTTCGAAAAGTCGCCGCTTTTCCAAAATGGGTGTCGGCAACCAAAAGAAGCTTCTTGGCAGGCCAATGGATCGCCTTTGCGGACCAAAGCTCCAGCTTTTCACCCTGCCAACTGATTTCGACTGAATTCGACGCGTGCTTCAAGCGGAGTCCTCCAAAATTACGGCCATTTTTCGGACCCGGTCTCCCCATGACTCCGTGCTTAGTTGGGCCCGGACCGATTCCGCCCAAAGGGGAAAGGAAAAGGGAGTGAGTTTGTCGGGATGGTTCAGGATCAAGCTTTGCTCTTGTATTCGGGTAAAGGCTTCCTTGATCCTCTCAACCTCGAGCTGACGCTCGAGAACTTCTCTTTGCGATTGTACGAGAAGAAGGTTGTTGGGTTCGTATTTTGAGAAGACGTCGAAGAATAAACCGCCTGATGCCTGTAGCTGCCTGCCCGATTTTGGGGCACCTGGATAGCCTTGGAAAACAAGACCGGCTACCCTGGCGATTTCACGGAATTGTCTTTTGGCCATTTCACTCAAGTTCATGCATTCGACCAATTCATTGAGCAAGTCAACCGGTGAGAGTAACGTTTTCCATTCTTCATTCCCGATCTCCCTGTCCGAATTGGAGCAAAGGTGAAAGCCGTAATCATTGAAAGAAACAGAGAGTGTCATGGGCTCCATCTTGCTCATGCGGTATCCCACAAGAGCGGCCATGCCCTCATGAGCCAAACGACCCGCGAAGGGAAAAAGAAACCAGCTTGTTCCTTGCCTCGTTTTGGTCTTTTCGATCAGGAATTGGTTCGTCCCGGGCAAACTCGACCAGTTTGCTTGTAGGGCAAGGGTCTCCTTCATTGCTTTCATTTCTCGTCCCTCGAAAATTCCCTCGGCCGCATCCCTCAGCTTTTCCCTGACACTTTGCGCAAGCTCCGAGGAAACCGGGGATTTTCCGCCCCCCCAAACAGGAATCGTACCCTTCTTTGACTTTGCCAGACCCACGTAGGCAGTCAGGTCACGCACCCTTTCGAGGACGAGTAACTTGCCTCCGAAAAAAAAGTTCTTACCAGGCTCGATTCTAGAGATAAAGGACTCCTCGACGGACCCCAAAGCTTTGCCTGATCTCATCTTAACAAGGATTGCAGGATCGCTTGTAATGGTTCCAATGGACATCCTATGAAACCTCTCGACCTTCCGGGACTCCACGCTGAAGACTCCTCTTTTGCGTGTGACTCTCTTGAACTGATCGTAGGCGCTCAAACTCTTTCCGCCTTTGATAATGAAATCAAGGGTCCATCCCCATTCCTCTTTTGTGAGATCCCGGTAGGACCAAGCCGTCCGTATTTCTTCGAGACCAGCCTTATGGCTAAACCCTTCCCCCAAGGCCAAGGTTACGAGATGCTGGGCCAATAAGTCCAGAGGAGCCCGAAGAGGCACGCGATTTTCAATTTTCATTTGCTCGATGGCATCCCGGGCAGCGGCAAATTCAACCAATTCCATCGCCTGCGTGGGTACGCAGATCACTTTGCTTGCGACGCCAGGTTGATGACCGCATCTTCCCGCCCGTTGAAGAAGCCGGGCGACCCCCTTGGGTCCACCGATTTGAATCACTTGATCGACAGGTGAAAAATCAACACCCAAGTCCAGGCTACTCGTACAGACCACGGCCTTGATGGTACCGAGGCGCAGGCGATCCTCGATTTCCTGTCTAGTCTTCCGATTGATTGAGCCATGATGAATCCCGATTTCGCCCTCCCATTTCGGTTTGATCATAAGCAAGGCGTTAAACCAATACTCGGTCTGGGAGCGTACATTCGTGAAAACAAGAGTTGTGGAAGCCTTTTCTATGCGTTCCGCCACTTGCTCGACGAGCTTCCCACCCAAGTGTCCGGCCCAGGGGAAGCGCTCCATGTCACGGGGCACGATTGCTTCGACTTGAAATTTCTTTTTGAGTCCACCATTAATGAGTTTCCCTTCCGCTGAGGTGCCCAAAAGGGCTGACCTTGCCACATCCAGGTTGCCGAGCGTTGCGGACAACCCCCAGGTGCGCATTCGAGGGTTCCATTTTCGAAGCCTTGCCAGGCAGAGTTCGGTCTGGATTCCTCGCTTGGTTGAAAGCAACTCATGCCACTCGTCCACGATGACCGCCTTGAGTCCGGCGGCGGAATCCTTGAAGTCCGGATAGGACAGGAGCACGGAAAGGCTCTCGGGTGTCGTTACGAGACAGGATGGAAGGCGTTTTCGTTGCCTGGCTTTGTTCGTCCCGCTCGTATCCCCAGTGCGAGCCTCGACCGTCCATGGCAGGTCCATTTCTTCACAAAACTCAAGAAGTGATAACTTGGTGTCCTCGACCAATGCACGTAGGGGAGTGATCCAAAGAACACTTAGACCAGGTGCTCTTTTGGCTTTTCCCGCTTTGTCCTGCTCGGTCATCCATTCCACAAGGGGCGGGATCCACACCGCATAGGTCTTGCCGGTACCCGTGGGGGCGTGGACCAACCCACTTTCGCCGGATGCATAAGCGTTCCAGGTGTCTCTTTGAAACTTGAATACCTTCCAACCTCGCTTTTTGAAGATAGCGGTGGCCGTTCGGTGTGCTTCTTGTAGCTTCATCGGAAGAAAAGCTACAGCTTGTACGTAAACGGTTGTGATTCAAGTTTTCCTACTCCCGTCCACCACGCCCGGTCTTTGGCGTATTGATCCATAGTCCATCTTGCCTTCTCTATGCATTCCTCCCGGGTGAAAAGATAGAACGCAAGTCCGACCCCTTTTCTTTGAGTGCGATGCCGGTGCCCCAAACTTAAAAAAAAGACCAAACGATTTGACTGAAACCGATCCGTTCAGTTTGTTGAGTGGATGAGAATATCAATCTCTGTATTTCATGTTTCGAAATGCTTGGCGGTCTTCGGAAGCCTTTTTCTCCTTGGCTTTTCAGGAGTCGAGGGGACGACGGATTGGAAATGGCATCAGCGTTTTCCTTGGGTCTACAGCGACAAAGATCAAGGGTGGCAATATTGGCAGGCTGGTTCCGACGGATCCTTCTACCATTGGAAAAACAGCGATCGGAACTGGTACCGTTTTGAAACGTCTTCCGAAACATGGGTTTCGGTAGGATCAACGATTACGAGCGGGAGTTCGCAAGCCAGTTCCTCCAATGGAACGGTTGAGACTGGTTCATTCAACCTCAGCCTCGAGCATGACGGCTTGACCAGGGAGTACCAACTCTATGTTCCGACCTCCTACGACGGGAGTTCGCAGTTTCCTCTGCTCTTTAATTTTCATGGCTTCGGCGGGACGGTGACCGATCACCTGCAAGCCGCCGACATGCGCTCGCTGGCCAACTCCGAAAAGTTCCTGCTCGTTTACCCTCAAGGCTCCTTGCTCGGGGGATACAGTCATTGGAATGCAGCCATTCCATCCGCCGACAACAAGAGCAGCGCCGACGACATCGGTTTCGTTCGGAAAATGATCACTTCAATCAGCGCTAGTCATCAGGTGAACTCCGACCGCATTTATGCCTGCGGATACTCCAACGGAGCGTTCTTCTCCTACTATCTCGCATGCTACCTGAGCGACAAGATCGCTGGAGTCGGGTCGGTTTCCGGTACCATGCTCGAGGAAACCTATCAACAAGGACAACCCACGCGGGCCGTACCCATGATCAATCTTCATGGAACGGCTGACTCGGTTGTTCCCTATGCCGGAGGGGACGGGTTGGTCTCGATTTCCAACGTGGTGAACTTTTGGGTCGGGAAAAATGCAGCCGGGACGACTCCCTCCACTACGACCCTGAACTCCGGTAACCTGAGCGTAGAGCGATCGGTTTATTCGGACTCGAACGGAACCTCCTGGGTGGAGCATTACAAGGTGAACGGAGGAGGGCATGTCTGGTTCGATTTGGATCTTTCGGGGTCCGACACCAATGGGTTGATTTGGAGTTTTCTGTCCAGACATGGGCTGCAGGGACCGATTCAATAACATTCGGACTCCCTGGTTTGGGAGCCCCGTTTTGTCGCTCAAGAGGGGAGGGGAAGCTATTTCTTGCGCCGGGTGATTTTTTGAATCTGCATGCGGATCATCTTGCGGACGAGTCCCACTTCGAAGCCCGAAAGACCGGCTTTGGCTGGGTTCACACCAAAGGCCACCAACCAATCGTCTCCCTTGGGCTGAAAACCTAGTTTTTTAACCAAACGCGTT
>JAURNO010000248.1 GCA_030830145.1 Verrucomicrobiota bacterium | reverse complement strand
TATTCATGGGAAGGGCCTGCTTTTCTATGTGTTATCTTAGGTTTACTTTGATCGGGCTTATTATTTAGGTCGAGGAAATTTGCAGTGAGATTATCTAATCGACGTGATTCAACTTGCCTCGTTTCTCATTCGATCCGGGTTGCTTATATTTTTCCCTTTTTTAGGCTTCGTTTAAGTTCTGCATCAGCTTCTCCATCATTTTGCGTGCTTCGGGGATAAGCTTGAGAGAAGTGGCGATCTGGTTTTTGTCCGCAAGGTTGCGTGACTTGTCCCGATTGTTGTGCCAGGCGGATAACTCATCGGCCGTCAGGGAAGCACTCGCCGTGCCGTATGGATAACCGCTGCGGACATCAAGGAGAAGAGCGTTGGCATGACCCGTTGTCTGGATTTTACGCGAGGGAACGAAGTATCCGCCGATGATCGTCCAGTTGGCGACCGAGGAGGCAAGCTTGGTGGTCTTGGTTTCGGAAAAGACTTCGTACAGGAGAACATAGTCGATGTGTTGCCGGGCTGCCCCAAGGCGGACTTTTCGGAAAATCTCCGAAGATTTGACGATGGGGGTGTCTTTTGTGCGCTTCGGTGCCGTGTAGGCCAACTCTGCGATCATCGAGCTCACTGGAATGAACTCTCCGAATTCAGCCCCCATTTCTTCCTTGGCTTTTTCCCATCCCTCGACTTCTTCGGCGGTCAGGTTCGATATTCTGCCGTTGTATAGCTTGGCCAGTCCAATGCGCGCTGGAAAACGGAGCGTGGGTTCGACGTTTGCAATTGCCCTGACCTCCTCGTCGATGCTGCCGGCTTCTCTGTTGGGGAGGTCGAGTCCTTCATATTTATTCAGGTATTGCCTGCCGGACGTCGTCTGAACGGAGTGGGATTGGCATCCGATGGTTGCAAGGACCAGGCTGGCGATCAGGCTGAGGCGAACGAACGTGTTTTTCATGATTTTTGAGTGTTTTTTTGGGTCTTCTCGGCGTATTGCGTGTTTTTTATTATTCATTTCTTGTGCCATCTTGCTGGGTGTTCTTGTAAAGCTTTGAATAACAAATATATGTGATTTTTTTTGTTGAGCTTGGTTTTTCGTTCTCGCCTTGAGTGTTGCAATATATGCTTAACTGTATTACAAAATATGTAATATGAATGTAGCTGATTTAGACTTTTTACTGACTGAGATTCATAATTTGGCCTTTGTGAATCCTTTTGGAATCGAGAGGGACCGGACGGAGGAGAGGATTGTCTCCAAGTTGGGATGGACCGAGCCATCTTTGGAGCGAAACTCAATCTTTACCAGGGAATTTAATCAGGTTCTGCACTGGGTATGGGTTGGAGAACAAGCCTTGCTCGATGGAATGGCGAAGGAATTCAGGACTACGTCAAGGGCGGAGCGGATGGCATCTTTGGCCTACTTTTCTCTTTATCATGAGATTGTGGACGATCTGGATCGCCTGATTGAAGGTCCTGAGGGAGATTCTGCAAGCAATCGGAAGGTTTTTCGGAAAATTGAAGAGGGGATAAGAACTCGGAGTTCCTTGATCCGGGGAGTGAGTAATCCGATGTGGGGGAATCCCGGGCATCTGTTTGCCTGTTTTTATCAGTTGAGGCGGGCTTTCCTCTGTCTCTTTCGGGAGATCGTTGGCTGGAGCAACCCGATCCGGTCTTTGCGGATGAGGGTATGGGAAAGCATCTTTACGCAGGATATGCTGAGTTACCAGCAATGGATGCATCAATCGGTCGGCCGCTTCCCGACTCTTGTACTCGGGCCTTCCGGATCGGGCAAGGAAGTCGTGGCCCGGGCAATCGGGCTTTCGCGCTTCATCCCCTATGATACCAAATCTGGTCAGTTCGCGTCCAAGCCAAGGGACAGCTTTCGCCCGGTAAACTTGTCCGCCTTGACGGAAACCTTGATCGAGTCCGAGCTCTTCGGTCACCGCAAGGGTTCGTTTACGGGGGCGATCCGTGATCACGCTGGAATATTCAAGAATGCGGGGACGCATGGAACTGTCTTTCTCGACGAGATAGGGGAAGTGCCGGAATCGATTCAGGTCAAACTGCTTCGCCTGCTCCAGTCAGGCGAATTTCAGGCAATCGGAAGTGAGGAGCGATCCTTTTACGAGGGTAAGATTATTGCCGCAACCCATCGTGATTTGGCTGCGGAGATGAGGGCAGGAAGAATTCGGGAGGACTTTTTCTACCGCTTGTGCGGGGATCAGGTTAACACCGTGGCCTTGCATGAAATTCTTGCCGCTGCTCCAGATGAGATCAACGGATCGGTGCATTACATTTGTCGAAAACTTTTCGGGCCGGAGGGTGGAGAGGAACTCGCGTCCCGAGTCGTCGATACCCTGAAAGAGCAAGTTCCCTTAACTTACGAGTGGCCGGGTAATTTTCGAGAATTGGAGCAGGCTGTGCGAAACATCATCGTGCGCAACGAATATGTTCCGGTCCTCCGGGGCAAGGAATCCAACACGATCGAGACCGTGTACCAAAATACGGAAGTGAGTCTGTCTCAATGGAGCTCAACCTATGCCCGGAAGGCGTTTGAGAACGCGGGTAGTTATCGGGAAGCGGCCCGTCGATTGAAGATTGATCAACGAACCTTGAAGAAATTGGTCGAATCTTGATGGGGTAAGCCTTTTTACCGTTTGGGCTACGGGTGCTTTTGTCTCTTGTCGCGTCTGGTTCCTTCGATTACCTTGAAAACCGTGAGCAGGATTGCGTCGATTGGTTCTCTTTGGGTAGTCACTTTGGGGGTTGCTTTTTATTTGGGCTTTCTTTTTCGGGATCCCATCCCTTCCGAATACCAGGAAATGCTCTTCGAGCAGGTTCTGGAAGACTCAGAGGAAAGAGAACGCAGAGAGAAGGAACAGGCCGAGGGATTACTTGAGATTGATGGCTATCGAATACCTGACTCCGAGCAATTCGGCCATACTGGTTCGCTGCAACTTGAT
>JAURNO010000247.1 GCA_030830145.1 Verrucomicrobiota bacterium | reverse complement strand
GCAGTCGAATTCACCAAAGGATGTCTTTTGGTCTTTAGTACCTTCCCCAGTCTTTGTTAAAAAAGGGTCATGCGCGCGCTCCGTGGTTTGGTCCTGTTGATCTTTTCCTGTCTTCCCGTTTTCGGGGATGATTTTCCCGAACTCCCGAATACCGAGTCGACCACCGATGCGGATCCGCCTTCCGCTGAGGAGAGCGCCGAATCCTTTTCTTTGCCCGATGGGTATGGGGTTTCGGTTTGGGCGGCCGAGCCGGCCGTGCAAAACCCGATCGGGATGGCCTGGGACCACAAGGGCCGAATGTGGGTGGCGGAAAACTATACTTATGCCAAGAGAGGGGTGCGTTTCGAAATGAACTTGCGCGATCGGGTGGTCGTGCTGGCGGATGAGGATGAGGACGGAAAGGCGGAGTTCCGCAAGGTCTTTACCGACAAGGTGCAGATGCTGACAAGCGTGGAGGTCGGGCACGGGGGAGTCTGGCTGATGTGCCCGCCCAACCTGCTCTTCATTCCCGATGCGGATGGTGACTTGGTCCCAGACGGGGAGCCCGAAGTCATGCTCGATGGCTTCGACGTTGGCCGGGGAAATTACCATAATTTTGCCAACGGGTTGCGTTGGGGGCCGGATGGTTGGCTCTACGGGCGCTGCGGGCATTCCTGCCCGGGCAAGCCGGGCGTGCCGGGCACCCCCGCCGAATTGCGCGCTCCCATTGACGGTGGAGTCTGGCGCTATCACCCCGAACGCAAGGTGGTGGAGATTCTGGCTCACGGGACGGTCAATCCTTGGGGCTATGATTGGGATGAACATGGGGAACTCTTTTTTATCAACACGGTGATCGGGCACCTTTGGCATGTTATCCCGGGAGCCCACTACCGGGAATCCGGAAGCGGATCCTCCCAGAATCCCCTTGTGTACGAACGCCTGCACCAACATGCCGATCATTTTCACTACGACGTCAACCTGCCTTGGAACCGCTCGCGGGCGGGGGCGGCCAATGGCTTCGGGGGTGGGCATGCCCACGTCGGAATGGCCATCTATCAGGCCGATCATTTTCCCAACTCTTGGAGGAACAAGCTTCTGACCTGGAATCAGCATGGCAGGCGCCTTAACGTCGAGCGTTTGGAGCGAGAGGGTAGTGGATACGCGGGCAGGCATGAGCCCGACGTCTTCTTGAACTCGGACGAATGGTTCCGGGGAATGGAGGTAAGCGTGGGCCCGGACGGCGCGATTTACGGATTGGACTGGAGCGATACGGGGGAGTGCCACGACCACACGGGGGTCCACCGGACCAGTGGCCGAATTTACAAGTTCCATTACAAACAAAACCCGGTAGCCGACTTGTCGGCGTTGCAAAAGGCGGCGGATGAACCGGAAGCGGTCCTGCGTAACCCCAATGCCTGGTTTGCCCGTCAGTGGTTGGGCTCTCTTTCCGAACGAAGGCTTACTCATCACAAGAAAACCATTCAGGCCTGCGAGAAACTGCTCATAAACCAAAAGGAACCGGCGTCGCTTCGCTTACGTGCTTTGTGGGGTCTGCATGCCATGGGCTTGGCCAAACCCGAAAGTTTGCTCGATGATCCGAACGAGCATGTTCGAACCTGGGCGGTCCGCTTGCTGACCGATAAGTGGCCCATCGATTCCTTGTTCGGTCCGCGGCCAAACCTTTTGCCCAAGGGCGATCCCAAGCTTGAAAAGAAGTTCGTCGAGCTCGCGAGGAGCGATCCCTCCAGCCTTGTCCGCTTGGCCTTCGCCTCGTCTTTGCAGCGCCTGCCCGTTTCGAGTCGGGGTAAATTGGCCCAAGCCTTGGCCGGACGGGCGGAGGATGGAAAAGATCACAACCTGCCCGCCATGGTTTGGTATGGCATTACCCCTTTGGCTGAGTTCGATCCCGAGGCTCTCGTCGGGGTGGCTCGGGCGACCAAGTGGAGGAACCTTCGCAGCTGGATTGCCCGTTCCCTGACCGATCAGTCCAAAGAGCAACCAGAGGGTTTGCAGGCTCTTCTTTCCCTGATGATGGAACAGCCCGCAGGGGCGGATTCCCTGCTCCTCGGGATGGAGGAAGCGTTCCGTGGAATCAAGAAAGTCGAAGCCCCTCGGAACTGGAGCGAGGTGCGTGCAAAACTTGGCAAACATCCGTCAGTTCTCAGGCTGAGCGCTCTTTTCGGGGATGAGGGAGTTATGGATGACTTTGCCGAACTGGCGGCGGATGCGGACCTGAGTTTCGAAGTCCGCCGCGGAGCCCTCCAGGCGCTGATCGATGCTCGGTCACCGAACCTGCGGAAGTTGTGCATGGACTTGCTCGCGGATGGGGAACTGAACCTCCTCGCGGCCCGGGGGCTGGCAAAATTCGAGGACCCGGAGATCGGTAAAAGCCTGGCTACTGGCTTCGCAAGCTTTGGTAAAGAGGATCGCTCGGAAGTAATCGGGCTCCTGTGCGGTCGCTCGGAATGGGCTGAGAGCTTGTTGGAAGAAGTGCAGAGCGGACGCATCCCATCATCCGCAATCACTGCTTTTCATGCCCGCCAAATCCTTGCTTTGAAGAGTCCCGAATTGGAAAGAAAACTGGAAAAGGCATGGGGAAAAATACGGACCACTCCGGAAATACTGGTTAAGCGACGGGATGATCTGGAGAAGGAACTAACTGCCGATTTTCTTGAAAAAGCGGACTTGGCGGAAGGGCGCGCCCTGTACGAGCAAACCTGTGCAAGTTGTCACATCATGTACGGACAGGGTGGAAAACTCGGGCCCGATTTGACGGGCTCGGGTCGTTCGAATCTCGATTATATTTTGGAGAATGTGGTCGATCCAAGCGCCGTGGTCTCGGCGGATTACCGGATGACTATTCTGCGCTTAAAGGACGGCCGTATCCTGAGCGGGATGGAGTCGAAGCGCGGAAAGAATTCGGTTGCCCTTCGGATGCCCGGTTCGGAGACGGTCTTGGAAAGGTCCGAGGTTG
>JAURNO010000246.1 GCA_030830145.1 Verrucomicrobiota bacterium | reverse complement strand
TTGGTGCATTTGAGCTGTTCGGTTCACAGGGGATGGAAAAAGATCTGCTCATTTCTCTCGATCTTCTCCCCGATTTTTCGCTGACGGTCTTCCTTCCGGTCCTCATCGGTTGGTGGGCGAAAAATAAACTTTCCTGGAGCTTCCTGCCCGAAGATTCTTCCTGGATGGAGAGGATTCCGGTCGCTTGTATTTTGCTGTTGGCTTACTTTTCGTTTTGTTCGCTTTTCGATGAGTTTGGAAATGAACTGTTCGGTCGAAGTTCGATTTTTTTGTCGATAGTCGTGCTCGCTTTGTTGTTGGGGCTTTCCTTCTTGGCTTGGGGGCTAAGCCGGTGGGTTTCCGGTTCCGGAAAGGCGAGGGTGGCCTTCTTGTTTTGCGGTTCACAAAAATCCCTGGCCCTTGGATTGCCTTTGGCTCAGACCTTATTGGGTTCGGGGGAGTCTTCGCTCGGATTGTTGATTTTGCCTTTGGCCATATATCATTTCGGGCAACTGGTGCTTGGAGCCTTTTTGATCGGGCCCTTGGGGCGGTGGACGAAATTACGTTAACAAGATTTTGTCTTTTTGATTGAAGCGCAGGCGCATACGTAGGATGAACACTCCGTGATCTGCAAAAGTTTCAAGGACAAAGAGAAGATGAGACGGGCCGGCCGTTCGGCGGCAACCGTACTTGATCGTCTTTGCCAGATGGTCAAACCCGGAATGAGCACTTTGGAAATCGATGAGCTTGGCGGCCGACTCATGGAGGAAATGGGAGTCGAAAGCGCCTGCAAGGGATATCGTTCGGGGCACCGTGTCTTTCCTTCCTATACCTGCCTTTCGGTGAACGATGAGGTGGTTCATGGGATTGGGGTGGAGAACCGGGTGTTGAAGGAGGGAGATGTGATCTCGGTGGATGTTTGCATTCGGGAGGATGGGATGATCGGGGACAATTGCAGAACCGTACCGGTGGGCATGGTGAGCCCCGAGGTAAGCCGTTTGCTAAAAATTACGGAAGAATCTCTCTATCTCGGACTGAGTCAAGCCTTGCACAAAAATCGAATCGACGACGTGTCCGAGGCCGTCCAATCGCATGTCGAAAAAGCGGGCTTTGCGGTCATTACCAATTTCGTGGGGCATGGGGTCGGCCGTTCCTTGCACGAGGATCCTCAAATCCCAAACTTTGGAAAGGCCGGGACGGGCTCCAAATTCAAAAAGGGAATGGCGATTTGCATTGAGCCCATGGTAAACATGAAAAGCTCGCAAATCCGGATGGCCAAGGATGGTTGGACTGCTTTGGCCGTGGATGGGTTGCCTTCCGCTCATTTCGAGCATACTTTGCTTGTCGACGAGGGGAAACCCGAGATTTTAACGATTCCGGAAGGTCATGGGGAGGCGGAGGATTTCTTTGCTTCGAAATTGGCTGAAGTAGCCTGATACTTGTTTCTTATGCTCAAGTTGCTCGCAGATTCGGTCTTTTCATTCGATGTGGAGTGGATTCCCGACCCGAAATCAGCGGAAATCCTTCAGGACACCCCTCCGGCAGACGGACCCGGAGAAGAAGCCCGGGCATCCTTCGAGGCTCTCTGGGCAAGTGCTCGGAAGGATGGACAACCCGAAGATTTTCAGCCCTATCTCAAGACCATTCTTTGCCGAATCGTATCCTTGGCCGGAATTCTCCGCGAAAAAGTCCCTGGCGGGGATTGCTCGCTCAAACTCGTTTCTTTGCCCGTGGATCCGGCTGATCCCTCCAAATGCGACGAAAGGTCTTGCTAGCCAATTTCCTCAAGTCGGTCGGACGAAAGAAACCTCAACTGGTTGGTTACAATTCCGCTCAGGCGGACGTTCCGATCATTGTTCAGCGTTCGATCGTCAATGGTTTGCCGGGTTTCGGTTTTTCCGATCGTCCCGACAAACCATGGCTGGGTGTCGATTATTTCGATGCCCGTAATTCGGAGTACAATGTCGATCTTGCCGACGCCATGGGACAGTACAAGGACCGCCCTTCCTTGCATCAAGCGGCCACCTTAAGCGGGATACCCGGTAAAATCGAGGTGAGTGGAAGTTCGGTTGCCGAAATGTGGCTCCAGGGAAAGCTTTCCGAAATCGTGGCTTACAATGAGTTCGATGCCTTTACCACTCATCTCCTTTGGGCCCGTTTGGCTCATTTCTCAGGTCTGCAGAGTTCGGATCAGTACATGCGCGAACAAGAACGCGTAAGGGAGTTGCTGAAGGAGGAAATTTCGGCCGGCAAAGTTCATTTGGAAAAATTCGTGACCGAATGGGACCGTTTGTTGGCCATAACGGGCCAAAACTGAAGTTTTGGGAAATATAATTTTATATTTGTCGGTTTTGTTTAATTGTGGCGCAACGGATGTTTGCCAATTTTAATTTCCTGGACAAACCAACACCATGAATACGCTTAAAAGAGTAGCTGAGAACCAAACCCTTACCATCATATGACTGAATCGGAACAAGCCGAAGACGCCTTGGCGCGTCTGAATGAAACACGCGATCGCCTTCTCGTTGAAATACGCAAAGGCATAATCGGGCAGGATGAAGTGATCGAGCAATTGTTGGTTACTTTGCTTGCTCGAGGGCATTGCCTCCTTACGGTGATCCCCGGGTTGGGGAAGACCTTGCTGGTGAAAACTTTGTCTCAATGCCTGAGCTTGAGCTTCAAGCGCATTCAGTTTACCCCGGATTTGATGCCGGCAGACGTCGTGGGTACCGAAGTCGTGGACGAGGATCCGGCTACGGGCAAAAGAAGTTTCCGCTTTTCGGCCGGTCCCATTTTCGCAAATGTCGTTTTGGCCGACGAAAT
>JAURNO010000245.1 GCA_030830145.1 Verrucomicrobiota bacterium | reverse complement strand
TCCGGAACCAGGGCTTGTTATGATAATGGAGCTAACGGAACCATTCTGCACCTGGGCAATCCCCATGGCACCTTGGCCTCCACCTCCGATGAAGGAAACGAAGGCATCCTGTGAATAACCAATCCCAGCTCTACCGGTTGACCATTTGGCAGTTCCTGTGCTTAAAAAATCGCAATTACCGCTCTTACCTTTCAATTCAAAAGTGTCGACCGTGACATTCGCAATTTCGTAAAATCCGTTCGCGGCCGACTCGATGATCAATCCATCTCCGGGGGCGGTTTGGTTGCCATCTTCATCGACCTGATTTTTCAAATCGTTGGTCTTTCTCCCGCGTGCTCCTTCGATCCGGACCATAAAGCCGCTTCTCAGTCCATGACCAGCGGAGGTCACCACAATATTCGTACCGGCAACGGGATTGGACATAGCGGAGATAGGCTTGGAGTCCATGGACAAATCCTGTTGAGTAATGGAACCGGCTACGCCCGTCCCTGCACGGGCACTGATCCGAGCCTTAAGCGTTACATCTTGGTTCGTACCGTCGTGCCAATATGTGTGCCAAATACCTTGGTTTAGAATTTCGACGTTGTCGGCAACTTCCTGAGAGGGAGAGGAAAGCCATTTTTTCCCATTGGAGACATTGTCATCAATATTTTCAGAAGAAATCAAATCGGAAAGCATGATATCAACTCCGAAGGGATTGTTCATGAGTAATCTCTTGCCCTGCTCGGGGATTTGGAAATAAGTGTTCTGCGTAAGAACCGTCCCAGACAAGAGAATATCCAAAGGTGTATTTCCACGACGAGCGATCATGAAGGATTCATCCGGATAAATAATGTTCTCGGATATGTCCGCCCCGGAACCCCCAACTTCTTTCCAGGAGGTACCATCGTGAAAATAAGGCTGATAATCACTGGTCGTCCCATTTTGCTGACTTGGCGGTTTGAGCAAGTAGACGTAATCAGCCATCGATGAATTTCCTTCGTTCAAGAAAGTAGACTCGTAGCCGAACAGAGACCCTATGGTCCATGCCTCGAAAATTTCGATCAACGACTCATTTTTGAACACCAGGGAAAGATCATCGCCAAGAGGGTTTGCCAAGGTAACCGTATCTCCGGTGTTGGATTGAATAAGGTAAAACTTTCCTTCTTCGGGCGAAGCGCTCTCGGCACATCGGATAAAGTGGCGTCCGCCCTCGATTTTGATATTCGGAGGATTGGAGTACCCCTTGCCGAAACCCTCGATGGTCAAACCGGTCACCAAGCCCGTGCTTGCGTTGACTTCGGAGGAGACATAGGCCAATTCATAATCCACCGCGGAATCATTACCTTCGGTGGGTAAATCAACATACACCTTGGGCGAGGACAGATAGGCCGCTCCTGGAAAAACGAGGCTGAGGCTCAAAAGCGATTTATTTCCATCCAAGGTGGAGGTCACTCGGGCTTTTTGGGTGGCAAGCATACCTGGTCTGAAAGGAGCACTGCTCTTGGAAGGATCAAGTAAATCGGGGACACGATGGAAAGTCACGACGTCACCGGAGCTCTGTTTGACCTGCCCCCTGAAAACCGCTTCACCTTTGAGACCCGAAGATGCAACCACATAGCTTGGAGAAGATGTCGTGCCGGCGGGCAGGGTCACGGACAAGGCTCCCGAAGGATCTGCCAATTCTCCCGTTGAAGCAAACGAAAGGGCAGGTCCTGAAACCCAAAATAAGGCAATGAAGCCCACATTACGTACGATAACCTTTGTCATGCTCTGATCCCTACACCCTCAACATGCGTGCGATTGAGTAATAAGGCAAAGAGAAACTTATCATTTTAAAGGAACTTTAGTTGCAAAGTAGGCAAATTATCCCTTTGAAGAAGGAGGAATGCAAAAGATTACCCTAAAATTAGTCTTTACCGCTTGTCTGTGCGCTCAGACGCTCGTCTCATACAGTCAGGAAAGCAACCTTCCAAAAGTAAGTTTTAGAGCCGCCATTCACCAATACCTCGAAAAGGAACCACGGGATCCCTTTACCCTGATCAAAGCTGAATTGGAATCGGAAAAGCTTTCCTATGATCCCCAAAAACCGCTTAGCTACCTGGAATCCCTTCTGAGCAAACTCAAGGTAAGCAAACACTCTCAGCAACTAGTCTTCTCTACCACTAGTTTGCAACTTAGCAGAATTTCACCCCGTAATCCACGGGCCATCTATTTCAACGAAGACCTTTATTTGGGATATGTCCCGGGAGGACAAATCGAGGTTATCGGAATCGATCCTCAAATTGGAGCAATTCCCTACATTTTCTCTTCACCGACGGCCAACGACAGATCTTGGCGTCCAAACGCGATCCGGTCCCGTAGATGTATGAATTGCCATGCCAACTCGGATATCGGAGGAGTTCCCGGTCTTCTCATCAGTTCGGTAATACCCGGACCCGGAGGAGGTTCGATCGATGCCTTCAGGAAAACCGAAACCGGGCACTCCATTCCGTATAATCTTAGGTTCGGGGGCTGGCATCTGACCGGGAATTATACTTTTCCAGCAAGTTGGGCAAATGCGACGGGAATCATGTCCAAGTCAGTAGTTACGAAGATTGCCAATAAACCCGGTACTTTTTTCAGTTGGAACCAATACCTTGTCCCTCAAAGCGACGTCATCGCAAACTTGATCCTCGAACACCAAGTGGGGTTCATCAACCGATGCATCGGGGCAAGTTATCGGCTCAGGGAATTTTCACTTCTTGAAGAATCCAATTACCCCGAGAAAAGAAGAGCTCGAATCAATTTGGAGGCAACCCGAATCACAGATTATGCTCTATTCCGGACCGAAGTGCCTTTGCCGCAGGCGATTTCCTTCGAAGACTCTATGTTTGCGAAGGATTTCCAGAGTCGGGGTGAACCTCTCCGGCAATTTAATCTTCAGGACAGACTTATGCAGAGAAGGTGCAGTTACATGATCGAAAGCCTATCCTTT
>JAURNO010000244.1 GCA_030830145.1 Verrucomicrobiota bacterium | reverse complement strand
TCCGAGATTTTCCGTACGGGATGGGGTGGCCCGTTGTCGGGCCGAGTCGGTTGGCAACTCAATGGGTTTACCATTCCGGTCAAAGGCAAATACACCTACGGTTTCTTGGATCTCCAATGACCGCAGGGCCATTTCTTGCAAGTAGTCCTTTTCGGTGTGAACGAGGTTTTCCATACCCAAGTCTACGAAGAGGAGATCTTCCTCAAGAAATTCTTCCTCTATGTTTTGACCCAAATTTTCCAAGGTCGGAAGATGGGAAGAGGCTTCCCGGTGCAAGGCGAGTTGATGAAGCTTTTCGCGCGAGGAGAATTGCAAGACACTCGTAAAGATAGCGAATAGTGTTAAAATGACGACGAAGGCCAACCAACCCTTTTTCTCCGTCGTCATCGCCTGCGTTCTTGAGCTTTCATCTTGTGGCCGAACTTTATTGGTCCCAAGAGATTCCGATCGAGTAAAAATTTGAGAAGTATTCGTAATCTCTTGAATTCGACTGGTCTTCCTCCCGGTTCCATTTCAAGTAGGCGTTCCAGTTTTCGTTGATTACACGGGTAAGCATCAGCTGGTTGGTAAAGCCTTGCCGTTCGAATCTTTCCCCGCTTGATACCGTCCTTTGGTCATAACGGAACTGATTCCACCCGAGATCCACCTCGAGTAACCATTTTTCCCACTTGGCCGAATACGAAAGGCTGGCTCCGAGCCTTTCATAATCGTAGTAGCCCCCTGCGTTGTCCTCCAATTTGTCGACCTTGAGGTTGATCCCGATTTCATTGAGCCAAGGCGATGAGAACTCGCGTTCCATTGCCAAGGCGAGCCCGAGTTTTTCAGTTTCCAGCTTCCCGTCCGGCAAGAGCGCGCCATCGGCGTCTCTCCTTTCCCGGCCTTTGTAGTCAACCGCTCTCCCGGACACCTTTGCCTCTACATTGAGCTTTTCAGTGGCCTGCCAATCCAAGGCTACTCGAATCTGTTGATCGGAATTGTTTTCCGATGGATCGTCAAATCTTTCGCTGCCTGCCGAAACTTCGATTTTGGCGGTGATCTTCTCCGAAAAACGATGCGAAAGATGAGGGATGACTTCCGACTTGTTCGATTGGACCTGCATCGAGTAGGGGAGTCCGAGATCGGAAAAATCGAAGGCTTGATCATAATAGGTGTGCCTGAGTCTCAGTCCGAAGGAGTTTGCCGAATCATCGGTTACGTAGGTGTGTTCGGCTTGGGCCATAAGAATCCCGGTCAGGTCGTATTCGGGCAGTCCGTCAAACCATTTTCCATCGCCGAACAAGTAGAGGTAGGTCAGTGCGTTCGAGCTTCCTTGTCGCAGGACGAATACTTCGCTTTCCATTTCGAGGTAGCCCGATTCCTCTCTGACGTAGGGCCCGTACATCGGATTGTCGGAATACCCGAAGCCAAGCTTGTAAGAAAAGGAAGGAATCCATTTTTTACTTTCGGGCAATTCCTCGACCGGTTGCGATTCTTCTTGAATTGCTTCTTCCCCAAACAGCATCTCCTTGAGTTCATCCTCACTGAACTCGTCTTCAACGTCCGGAAGATCTTCGGGCAATTGAGAGGAAACTCCCTCTTGCCCCTCGGGAGATTCTGCCCCCCCTGTGGTTGCTTCGGCATGAAAGGATGGTGGTGCATGGGCTTGCCGGGCGGCAACCGGGAGAGAAGATTCAAGGGGGTTATCGATTCTTGCAATCAGGCCGAAGTTCGGACTCAAACCCATTGGTGAATCAAGCTGTTGGACGGACTGTCCCCATAGCATTGGAGCGAATGACACTAACGATAGAAGTCGAATCACTGAGCTGGTAGAAATAAAGGGATTACGGGGCAAAGGAATCTGGGATGAATGAAATTTTGGATGTAGGGCATTTATTGATTGGGAGAAATCAATAAGTCTAGGATACTCCAATAGCTCCGCCACAAAAAAAAGAGAGGCGGGAAGACTCCGCCTCTCTTTAAAGTTTTCGCGATCTTGCGAAGATTTTCGGTTACTCCGTCGTCGCAGTCGTCGCTTTGACCAAAGAATCAAAGGTCCGAGGTGCGGGTCGCTTCGGTTTCCACCAAAGCTCTGATCTCTTCCTTGACTTCCTTGGCCTTGGTCTTGATTTCTTCGTGCTTGGCCTTGTTGGCCTCCTTGAAATCGGCAATCAAGGCCTCGCGGTCTTCCTTGGACTTGTCCTTGAGGTTTTCATGCAGGTCCTTGCGGGCCGTGTGCAGCTCCTTTTGTTTCTCTTTGAGAACCTCGACCTTGGCCTTGATGTCGGCAGTCAATTCAGGGCGTTCGGGCTTGGGCGGGCGGGCTTCCTTGATCTTGTCGTGAATGGCCTTGTGCAAGTCACGGATATCTTCGAGGCGATTTTTGTTATCCTTTTGGAAGGCATGGACGGCTTCCCGCATTTCCTCTCTGGTTGCTCCGTCCTTTTTGAGACCGTCCAACTTGGTCTTCATTTCCTTGGCCAAGGCATCCTGCATATCCTTGATGTCCTTGAGCTTGTTTTTTACCTCGGAGGATAATTCGGGCTTCTGGGGCCGCTTGGGGCGCTTGAATTCGCCACGCTTCTCCATTTCACCTCGAAGTGAATCGAGTTTCTTCCGGGCGTCTTCTTGTGAAAGCTTTCCTTCCTTGACCTGTTTGAGGACCTCGCCTTCGAATTTGCGCGGATCAAGCTTTTCCTTGTCAGTCAAAACCTCAGGTTTTCCCCACTTGGCGACTTCAGGGACTTTCTTAAGTTCGTTCAAGCGGGACTCAAGACCTCTGAGTTCTCTTTCGTTTCTGGCCAAAGCTTGTCCAAGGGGAGAATTCGGCCCCGATTCTTCCTCGGAAAATCGATTGCGTTCGGCCCACTCTTTCTTCTCGGCAATCTCCTTTTCGAGATGCCTGAATTCGGAAATCTTGTCCTGAGCGATGTTTTCCTTGATCCAGTGAGCCATAGTGGAGCTACCCATTCCGAATCCTGCGGGGAGCTCGACGTGATCGGTCAGTTGGATTTCCGGAGGGCGTCCCCAATGAGCAGGGAAGTGGGGTTTGGGCTCAGGACGCCCGACTTCGGGCTTTTCCGGATCCTTGCCATCTGCCTTATCCTTTGCAAGGTTTTCACCGATCCAACGGGCGAGGGTAGAACTGCCCATTCCGAAACCGCCGGGAAGGGGGCGCATGTCTTTGGTCTGGGCGGCCGGTGGCTCTCCCCAATGAGGAGGAAAGGGTTTGGGTCTCTCGATTTCGGGCCGATTCGTAAGAGATTCCAATCGGGCTTCCAATTCCTTGATTTCCCTTTCGTTTCTGGCCAAAGCTTGTCCAAGGGGAGAATTCGGCCCCGATTCTTCCTCGGAAAATCGATTGCGTTCGGCCCACTCCTTCTTCTCGGCAATCAACCTCTCAATGTGCGCAAGTTCGTTTGAGGGATGTGGCTTGGAAGTGCCCGGATCCGTAGGATTGGGGATTTCCGGCTCACTTACCGAATAGGCGAAGGGCGAAAATAGGAAGCTCGCGAATAGTGCAATGATTATTTTATTCATGATTCTAGGTTTATTTTGTAAGGAAAATACCAATGATCTAAACATTTGCCGCGCCAATCGATTGGATATTCATAAGTAGCTTATAATGAGATGAATGAGTAGTTCACTTTCTGGTTTGAATTGATCTCTAATACTAATACTTGGGAAATATTGCCCAGGTCGCATGGGTTGTTTTGGGGAATAATTCCCAGGCCTTAGTTCTTTTGCAAGCGGTAGCGGACGTAGTCGCGAGGAACGCCCAGGAGTCGGGCTGCTAGCGAAACGTTGCCATCGGCTTGCTCGATGGCGGCTTCGATCAATCGGAGGATTTCCTTCTCCAAGTCAAAGCCCTCGTCTGGGAACCTGAAGTTCGCATTGAACCAGTCGCCCGCATCTTGGGGTTTCGCTCCCTCTGGTCTCGCGAGACCTGAAACGGCAAGCTCCAGATCTTGTCCCTTTTCGTTCATTACCAAGGCTCGTTCCAGTTCATGGATCAATTCACGGGCGTTGCCGGGCCAAGAATGGCCTGAGATTTGAGCTTGGCTCGATTCGGACAAGCTTGGTTTTGCAAGCTTGTATTTCTTGCTGAGTCCGATGAGAAAATGATTGGCGAGCTTCAGGATTCCTTCCCCCCGATCGGCGAGAGGAGGGATGCTTATGCGCAGAAGGTCCAAACGATGAAAGAGATCCTCCCTGAACCCTCCCTGTTTGATCATTTCCCGAAGATCTTGGTTGGCGGCGGCGATGATCCTTGCGTCCACCCTGATTTCTTTCGTTCCTCCGACTCTCCGTACGATTCCGTTTTCGATGGCGAGGAGGACCTTGGCTTGGGAGGAAAGGGACAGACTGGCGATCTCGTCGAGAAACAGGGTTCCTTGGTGGGCGGCCTCGAAAAGTCCGATCCGCGTGTTCTTGGCATCGGTGAACGCCCCTTTTTCATGGCCGAACAGTTCGGACTCGATCAAGTTTTCGGGAATGGCCGAGCAGTTGAGTTCGACGAATGAGCTTTCCGCCCGCGGGCCGTTTTCATGGACCCATCGGGCGTAACTGGATTTGCCCGAACCGGTTGGCCCGTCAATGAGGAGAGGAGGGAGGTTGATCGAGAGACGTCTGTCGGCCTCGAGTATTTTTTTAAGCTTGGTTAAGTCCGCCCCGAAGGTGCCTTCGAAGAAAAGATTTTGGCTCTCTCTTTTGTCCCGTTCCTTTTCGTGTTGGCGGATTCGGGCGTTTTTACGGCGCTGGTTGGCATTCGCGAACACGAGGGGCAATTCGTCCAAGTCAAAGGGCTTGGCCAGGTAATCGGCCGCTCCGAGTTGGAGTGCTTCCACTG
>JAURNO010000243.1 GCA_030830145.1 Verrucomicrobiota bacterium | reverse complement strand
GTCCGGTTCCTTTGCCAGGTCGGTTACCTCGGGGATGGACGATTGCATGCGGAAGCCCATCTCGTACTGGGCGATGCGTGTTTCCAGACCGGGGTCGCCCGTCTTTTCCAGTTGGATCTCGTGGAGCTCTTTAAGCCGGTCCAGCATTTTCCTGCGGCCTTCTGTGGATACCCCTTGCGGGCTGTTTAGGTAGAGGATGGCGTCCTTGTCCGCCCGGAAGCGCGTACCGGCATGCTTGCCGGGTAAAAATCCGCTTCCCCAAAGTCGGGAAACCAAGGGTTGGCCTCCTTTGTTTTTGGTTAAGAGGGTAACGAAGTTGGGCAAGTTATCGTTCATCGAGCCCAACCCATGGGAGAGCCAAGCACCCATGCTGGGTCTACCGGGGAATTGAGAACCGGTCTGCATGAAGGTTACCCCCGGGCCATGGTTGATGGCTTCGGTGTACATGGAATTCACGATGCACATGTCGTCCGCAACTTTCGCGGTGTTGGGAAGAAGTTCGCTGATCCATTGCCCGCTCTTTCCGTGCTGGGAAAACTTGAAGGGCGAACCGACGAGGGGCAGGCTTGCCTGGTTTCCGGACATTCCAGTCAGGCGTTGTCCCTTGCGGACGGAGTCGGGCAGTTCCTTGCCTGTTTCCTCTTTCAATCGCGGCTTATGATCAAAGAGATCGATTTGAGAGGGCCCTCCGGATTGAAACAAATAAATCACTCGCTTGGCCTTGGCGGGATGGTGCAGCCCATTTCCCGATTCCGCATGCAGCATATTGGCCAGAGCCAATCCTCCCAGTCCTCCGCCAAAGCGGTTGAGGAAGCTTCTGCGGTCAAGCCCGATCGGAGATTCGAATCCAGTGCAGATGGTTGAAGGTTTCATAGTGGTGCAGGGAGTTATCGTTTGGAAAGGCTGGCATCGAAATTCATGAGAGCCGAAACCATCGTGATGACGGCGGCGAGGTGAGATGGATCATCCGTTTGAGCTTTGTACTCTCCAGTTTGAAGGGGATTGCTCGCGAGAAATTTTTTGGCCTTGTCCAGGTCGGAGAACACCGCTTTTTGTTCAGACAGTAATTGCGTGAGGATCTTGAGCTCCCTCTCCTCCGCTGTACGGCTGGTAAGTAGACGGAAGGCATGAGCCACGAGTTCTTCGTCTTTTTCTTTTCCAAACTTTTCAACCAGTTTGTGAGCGGTTGCCCGGGCTGCTTCCAAAAATTGCGGTCCGTTAAGCAAGACCAAAGATTGCGAAGCGGAGTCCGTGCGTTCGCGACGGACCATGCAGACGTCTTTCTTGGAAGAATCGAAGGTCATCATGACCGGTGAAGGAGCGGTTCTTTTCCAGAACGTGTAGAGGCTTCTGCGGTAGACGTTGGGAGCCCTGTCAGGATTCATCGGCTTAAAGGAGACTTTGAGATCGTATGGCTTCACTCCGGCTCCTCCCACTTTCCGTTGCAACAAACCACTGGCCGCCAAAGCGGAATCACGAATCATTTCCGCGGGAAGGCGGTATGCGGGGGCTCTGGAAAGGAATAGGTTTTCGGGATCCAACTCACGGGATGCTGGAGTGAAGTGGCTTTTCTGACGATAAGTGGCCGAGAGAACCATTTTCTTTAAGAGATGCCTCAGGTCCCATCCAGAATCGATGAAATCCCGGGCCAACCAGTCGAGCAATTCAGGGTGTGTGGGTGGTTTTCCCTGCATCCCGAAATCCTCCGAGGTGGAGACAAGGCCCCGCCCAAAAATCATTTGCCAGTAGCGGTTTACGGTTACCCGTGCGAGCAGGGGATGATCTGATGCAGTTAGCCAATTGGCTAGTCCCATCCGATTGTTAGGTGCTCCTTGGGGAAATGGAGTTAGAACTTCAGGTGTTGCCCGTTCGACGACTTCTCCCCGGTTTTCATAATGTCCACGTTCCAAAATATGAGTTTCCCGCAGACCGGACATTTCTTTCATCACCATGATTTCAGGAAGCCTCTGCCGTTGATCGCCAAAGGATTTCCTTTCCGCATACAACCCCTGCCTGGAAGATAAACTTGGCTTGTGTACGGAATGTAAAAAGATGGTAAGCATGGCAGATTCATCAATCTTATCCCGAAGTCCTGCCAATTTCTCGATTTCAGACTTCGAAATTACCCGGTCAAAGAGATAAAACTCATCCAGTATCCCGTTCTTGAAGCCGCGGTCCCTCATCCTCTGGGCAAAGCCGAGGAAGGGTGAACCACCGCCTTTTATTTCACGGGTCAAGTGGTCCTTTATCACTTCGATATCGGCCAGTTTTCCGTTTTCGTACAGTTTCAAACCTTTCGCCTTACTCGACCCGTCGTAGCTAAGGCCGATATGAGTCCACTGGTTTAAGGGAAGTTTCTTTTTTGATCGGATACGGATGGCATTACCTGGCCAGAAATGAATCAGGGCAGGAGAAAGTTTGCCATCTTCGAGCAATATTTCGTAACCCCGGCTAGCTGCATCGGTCCATGCTTGGGAACGGCGTACGATGACCGCGCGGTCAAGTAACTGGGTAGGTTTGAGCCAAAAGGCCATGCCGAAGGATTGATGCCGATTGAAGTCACCGAATCCGGAAGGGAAATTGAGGGCGTCGTCTCCTGTAAAATGAATGGCCTTACCAAATTTCCCCTCCACCTCTTTGTTATTGCCGTTGGTGCTAGCATCTTTTGTACGGTCCGCTGAGTTCGGGTAGCGGTTGCCGTTTCGATCATCAAAGGAGAGATATGCCATCGGCTTGGCATATTGGATGTCGGTTTCTCGCTTCACTTTCCATTTGGAGATTAGGTGATTTTCAATTTGTTTGATCTGCTCGTCTTTGAGTGCGTTTGCAAATATCAGTAGTTCGCCCATCTCACCGTTCCAGTTGTAGTTGCCTCCGTGGTTACGATCCCTGCCTATCCGGCTTGCGATTACATCCCCAGTGGTTCGCAGAGAAACGACGGCCAGTTTGTTCGGATAGATCGATCCTGCATTGGCTTCCACTCCATTGATCCGCAGGCTACCTTTTCGGATGTGTTCATGAGTGTGTTGCGGATGCCAAAATTTGTTTCCATTGGAGTAGAAGTGGTGAGCGGAAGGATGACACAAGGGTGAACCGGAATTGCCGGACGTCTTGCTCATGACCCAAAATACGGTGCGGATATTTTTGATCTCCTTGAATTCATGATAATCATTCGACTTGGAGTGATACCTCACCACCTGTAACCCGCTGGTTTTGTGAGTCTCCGTCTTGGGTGAAGCATGCCTGAGAGCATGGTTTTGATTACCGCTTCGGTCGGACCAGGTTCCAGAAGTACCGTTGTATTCATTGGCATCCAACCAAAGAGCAGGTTTGAGGTCGATTGGATTGAATTTGGTATCCGTGTTTAGGGGCTCAGTGCTCTTGATTGGTTTTGAAAAATAATGGGCAAGACCAACCGATTCGAGTTTTACTTCCTGAGTCCAATTGGCAAAAGCATCCCTGGAATTCTTGGATTCACTGAGAGCCTTTAGTTTCTGTTGTGCTGACTTAATTTTTTCATCACTTGGAAGATCTCCCAATTCCAAAGTAGGTGTGGGCACGGAACCGGTAAAGTAGGAATAGAGTCCGGCTTCATCGATATTGTTGAAAAAGGCAGAGAGAGAAAAATAATCTTTCTGGGTAACCGGGTCGTATTTGTGGTCATGGCACCGGGTGCATTCCATGGTGAGTCCAAGAAATGCGGTGCCGAAGGTATGCACTCGGTCCGCAACGTACTCGATGCGGAACTCCTCGGGCACGCTGCCACCTTCCACTTTTTGTGAGTGCAACCGGTTGAAGCAGGTTGCAAGAATTTGATCTTGCGTGGCATTGGGGAGCAAGTCGCCAGCGATTTGTTCGGTTACGAATTGGTCGTAGGAAAGGTTTTTTTGAAAGGCCCGGATGACCCAATCCCTCCACGGCCACACGTTGCGG
>JAURNO010000242.1 GCA_030830145.1 Verrucomicrobiota bacterium | reverse complement strand
GGTCGCATTGAACTTGCCTAGCTTCATAATGGCCGGCATGGCGCTGTCTTCGACAGCACGGGGATAGAGGATGACGTTTCGTGGAATTCCCGTTTGAGGGTGACTTGTTCCCGCGACGTGCGCGTAGTGCGAACCGATATGGGCCCCGGATGAGTATTTTGGATCGACCAACGGGCGGGCGTCATGGCTTCCGCTTTGGGTCGAGAAGGAGCGCACGATGGAGAATTTGTCGTTCAGCTTGGCGAGCTTTTCGAAGGTCGAACCAAAGGTTATCCCAGGCAGACGGGTGGGGATCTCCCCGGTCATGCTGCGAATTTCCGAAGGAGCGTCCATCTTCGGGTCGAAGGTTTCGAACTGGCTGGGCCCGCCATGCATGAAAAGAAAGATGACCGCCCGGTCCTTGACCAACTTGGGTTTTTTGGAAAGGAGGGTGCGGGCTTCTATCAAACCAGGCATACAAGCCCCCCCAAGAGCTCCAAGACGGAGGAAGCTTCTTCTCCCGATTCTCTGGCAGCTCAAATTTAACATGCTTTACTTATAAGATCTTCTTGTCCGTCTTGTCATGCGGAAAGTTTGTTTTTTATCTATTTTTTTCGATAACCTTTTTCTTGTCTTTGCCTTTCGGTTGACAGGGAAGGAATGATAACTCGGCAAATCCGCCTTTTTGCCTTGGGCTTATCCCGTCTCGGGCATGAAGGTGGGCATAATCACGCCCTTGACGGTCTGCGGTTTACCCAAGGACTGAGCGAAATGGATTTCGCAATTTCTCGCTCCCCAAGAATAAGCGGTTTGGACCGCATGAGCGGCGTCGACCGGAAGAAGAAAGACCGGGCAGAGTCCGCGGAAGAAATCCAGTTGAGCGGCCAGCAATGCGGTTATGATCTCTTCCGACCGGGCAACCCCGGGGCCGATCATGCGGCTCCCCGGATGGTTGACCGAGGAAAGGAAACCAAGCAGTTTCCCGTCTTCGTCCCGATAAGTTAGCGTTTTCCAAATACCGTCCGCATTCTCTATGAAATGAGAAAAATCCTTGGCCCGATCGATCCCGACTAACTCTCGTTCCAGTTCGACCATCTCCGTAACGTCGCCGGGTTCGGCTTTCCGAAGGGAATCGTTTTGAGCCAAGTCAAGATTCAGTCCGTCCTCCGGGACTTCGAGGTAGAGATCCTGGAAGCTCAGAAACGGGACGAATCCCTTTTTCGTGTAGAGGGAAAAGGAATCGAGGTTGTGGGCACTCGAGACCAAGCGGACCGGCAAGCTTTTTTCCTCGGCGTAGGCAATGATCCAAGAGAGCAAGGAACTTGCGATTCCCTTGCCGAAAAAGCCGGAATGGACGTTCATGATCCCGAGCGAGACATGAGTGGAGCGGGGATGATAAAAGCAAGACCCGGCAATCTTTCCGCTTTCCGGGCAGACCGCCAAGAGGCAACATCCCGGATCCATGGCTTCGTAGACCTCGCAGAAAAGGCGGGCGTCGGAAGTCGGTCCTGTAAAGATCGGGTTTTTCCCGTTCGCGACGTACCAGGAGTTCGTTGACTCGTGGATCAATTCAGCCACGACATCCCATTCGTCCATCTTCATCGGACGTAATTCGAAGGTGGGGGCGTGACGGGTCATGGCTTTCTTTTATCGATTGCCCTGCATCTTATCGAGAAAGGCCTGGCAGGAGAAACCCACGAACATGGCCATGTCCTCGTCTCCCGGGAGCACGATCACGGGGGAAAGATCGGGCGGGCGAATTTTATAGGCCCGCTTGAGGCAGGCTTGCATGGCGGGGACGGCAGCCTTGGCTTTCGAGCCTAAGAGCTCGATGGTCCGCGCGGCATGGGTCACCACAATCAGGTTCTTGTGCTTGAGTTCCTTGATCAACAAGGGCAATGCAGGAGTAATCTCGCCTTTGAGAGCCAAGGCATTGGCCGCTTCGATCCGGACGGAAGGGGATGCGTCTTGGAGGGCTGTGCGGAGGGCAAGGTCAGCCTTCTCGCTGAGTTTTGCCTTGTGGGCGGCGAAGCCAACGGCTCCCCAATAACGGACGAGCTCGTTTGGGGATTGAAGATTGGCGAGCAGTGTTTTCTCGCTTGCTGAGCCAACCTCGGAAGCCGCCTTGCGGACGGGTTTCAGATCGATCTTGCCTGATTTTCCGACATCCCAGCCCGAGCTACCCTCGAAAGTTTTCCAAGCCTCGTACTCGGGAAGGTAGCCAAGGTCATGGGTCTTGACCGCGTGCCGGGTCTGCTCCTTGCGCAGTCGGGCGAGAACCTTTTTGTGATCGGCCGATTTGGCCAGATTCGTGAGGTTTTGCGGATCCTTCCGGCAATCATAGAGTTCCTCTACGGGACGAGAAGGACCGGCGAAATGCCATTGGGGTGCGGTCATGTTCTTGCGGTTGGCAAGCCGGTAGAACTCATGTCTGATTTCCCCCAAGTCGGGCCAAGCCGTGGGCTGGTTGTATCCGATGTGAGGCATGTAGTTGCGTATGTAAAGGAAGTCCTGGTCCCGGACCGATCGGGCAAGATCACGCGCTTCATCCACCCGGTCGCGATGACCGTAGATGTATTTTCGGGGCTTCGTGTTCCTGGGGCCGAGAAAAGGTTTACCCTGCATATATTTCGGGATGGCCGTTTCCGTCAGGCTGAGCACGGTGGGAGCGAAGTCGACGAAGGCAACCAAGCGGTCGATTGCCTTTCCCTTGTCCGCCGGGGCGTATTTTTTCCATTTTTCAGGGAAACGGATCATCAAGGGAACATGCATTCCACTGTCCAAGAGGGCGCGCTTGTGCCTGGGCATGCCCGATCCGTGGTCGGAGTAAAAGAAAACGATTGTGTTTTCGGCCAAGCCGTCCGCCTCAAGTTGCTTGAGGATGTTCCCGACCTCCTTGTCCATTGCAGTCACGCAGTCGTGAAACCGGGCGAGGGTCTTTCGAACGACGGGCGTGTCCGGGTAGTACGGGGGAAGGGTTATCTTCTTCGGATCGTGGATCTCCTCGGGGGAGAGCTTGGACTGGACTTCTTCTTGGAAGCGCTCGTAGGGCCACACCATGGACCTGCTCTGATGGGAAGTCATCAGGTTGAATACCGAAAAGAAGGGCTTTTTCTTGTCCGCCCGCTTGCGCCAATGGGCGGTGGCCGAACTTTCGTCCCAAGAGCTGTCGATAATTTCCTTATAATTTCCCGAGTTGTAATCGGTTTTGACATTATTGGTCGCATAGTAACCATCTTTGCGCAGGAGGGCGGGAAAGCCTTTCATGTAAGAGGGCAGGGGGAAGCCCGAGCGCATTTGCTGGGTCCCGAGGGACGGGGGATAGGCTCCATTGATTAGGCAGGAGCGTGAAGGGGAGCAGACAGGAGCGGAAGCGAATGCATGGCTGTAGCGAACGCTCTCTTTGGCCAAGGCATCGATGTTAGGGGTGATGGCATCCGTATGACCATAGCAACCGAGAACGGGACTCATATCTTCGGCTGTTATCCAGAGAACATTGGGTTTGCCGAAAGAGAGAAGAGGCAAGATCAGAAACAACGCAGAGAATGGTAGTCGAGAAGTGAGGATTGAATTCATTGTTAAGATGTTGGAAACTTTCATTTATAAGTTCAGAAGAACTTCATAATCGGCGGGAGGCAATCGAGTTTTGATTGTTGGTTGCCCTTTTTGGTCCGACTTTATTCCCGAATGTCCGAACTCCGTTCATGGTGCGACAACCAAATCATAGGCTCTAAGGTATATGGATTATTATGTTTTTTACTAAATAAGTGCCTTAAAGTGACACTGATGAAATAAGCGGTTGATAAAAGTCGTAAAGTGTTTAATGTCAGAGGGTTCAAGTATCTGTTGGTGAGAGGGAGATGCCAATTTTCTATAAATAGGCATAACTTTTTGGGGAAATTACTCAAGGAGATGCATATGCGATTACCTAAGTTGCACAATCCTGCTTTTAGGTAATGTAATGCACATAAAAGAGTAAAAATAAATCTAAACAAGTAGATATATGTCCAAATAGCGTATATATATAGCATATACACATATATTATGATAACTGCAGATCTAAAAAGTAACATTCCAATGCTCAGGGAGAAGATTCGTGAATTATCTCCCACCTTGACCTTGTTGCCTCGCATAGAGGGGATCATCAACAAGGAGGAACCCAGGTTGGAGGATATTCTCCAAGTATGTTCCCATGACCCAAAGCTCTTGGGGAGGTTGACGAGGCGAGCGGGGTTTTCCGGCTCGGAGCAAGAGTTTGCCCGGGATATATTATTCAAAAAGGGGTTGGGTTTTTTGAAAAGCTTGGCGATTCGATCCATGAACAAGGAGATTTTCGAAATTCAGATGCCAAACTCTGATCTGACTCCTTCTTTATTGAGGAAGAGAAGTGTCATTCTCGCCCGTTTTCTAAAGACCTTCTCGACTGAGATCGGGGTTGGTCTGGATGAGGCATACCTGTCCGGTCTCTTGTATAATTACGGATATGTTTGTTTCGAGCTCACCTACGCTTCTAAAGGTCCGGATGCACCCGGGTATGAAGCAAATCGTTCTTTTTACGATTCATGCGCATCTGAATTGTTGTCTGAATTTGGATTTAACAAGAACGTCATCGAGGTAATCGAAGACGCCAACAAGGAATTTTACGAAACAAGACTTCCTTTTGCTCAGGCTTTGCTGAGGATCGGGAACGAAACTCTTTCGAATACCGAACAAACCAACGGTACCATTGGGCGGGGGGAGAGTACTGACCGTATGCTTCTTGACGCAACTGGATTAAGAGCACGCAAGATCTTTTCGGTGCTCAAAGATATTTCCAGAAACTACTCATCCTAGTTGCAGTCTCTTTTCTCAGCGATCCTTGTGCAGGTTCGTTGGTTCTCCTTTGTTCAGTTTCTAGGGCTACTAGGGGTATTGAATTGATGATTTTGAATGCCCACGCCCTTTTTTTGATAATCTTGTTGACTTTTATACATAAGAATGCAAAAATACTAAATATACAAACACACTACTTATGAAATTCTCAACGCTACTTCCTTTATCTTTGCTTCTTTTTCCTTTTTTTATTCAGGCTAATGCTCAAATAGACTGTTGTGGTCTTGCCGTTGGTACGGTGATCAGGAGTCCTTCCATTAAAAAGATTGTTTCTCGCACCCAGAATTTCGGGCCCCGGACACCCCCAGTTGTTTTGCCCACTTCCAAATCACCTGGTTTTTGCCGTTCCAAGGTCGCAAATTTTTCCAAGCAAGCGAGTCGGACAAATTTTCCTTC
>JAURNO010000241.1 GCA_030830145.1 Verrucomicrobiota bacterium | reverse complement strand
CCGAGTGGCTTGTCTTTTGGGTAATCGGAAAAGAACTCAACCCCTTCCCAAAAGCAGGGGCCTTGGCTGCTGAAGGGCAAAGGAACGCGCTTTTGGTCCACCCCGGCCACGGCGAGCACGCTGGGTATGTCCTTGGGCAAGCCGATCTGTTTGCCTGCAGGCATCGCCCGGCGGGATTTCGGGCCGTAGTTGCCAGCTCCGCCCACCGCAAGCACGCCCCCGAGGGACATGTGCTCGAAGGCGTTTCGGAAAAGACCCCGTATTTGCCCAAGGTCCCGCCCCACGATCATGTAGCTCATGGAGACCACATCAGCTCCGTTCAAAAGGAGGTATTCCATGCTGTGCAGGTTGAAGCCACCTTTGAGAGGCAGGAGGCGACAATCGGGCGCGATGGCAGTTTGCCAGCCTTTGGCGGAGGACCGCCCTGCAATAATCCCCGCACATGCACTACCATGTGAGGTGGTTGTTCCGGTTTCGAGAACATAAGCGGTGCGGTTTATGAAATCATAGCCGAAAACATCGTCGATCAGGCCGTTCCCGTCATCATCCTTCCCGTTCAATTCCTCTTTTGGATTCTTGACCAAGGCACGAATGAGAGAGGGTGCGGGCAGGATGCCGGAATCGATGACCGCGACGGTGACGTCCCGACCGGTCGCGTTTTCCTCCTTCCATGCCAACTCGGCCCCAATTTCCCGAACGTTCCAGGGAATCCTCAGGGACAGGATAGGCTCGGGCTCCTTTTTCTTCCAAGTGGCCAGAACCTCTTTCATGGCAGTCATTTGCTTGTCCGACATGGGCATGGGTTTTTTTGGTGGTCTGGCAAAGCGGTCCAGGTAGACGTAGGAGACATCGGCCCGTTTGGACAACTTGCGGATTGCGGAGGGCTTTGCGAGGCAGGAAAAGCCGTTGACGATCCAAAACCGGCGGACTGCCCGAATTTCTCCTTTTTCCTCGAGTACACCGGTTGTTTTTTTCAACTTGTCCCATGACTTGTCTGCCTTTCCGCGGAGCTGAGCGAGGACTTCCTTGCGGTTTTGGGAACGGGGATTTCCGGAACGGTCACGGCAGAGCTTTTCGTACTCCCCTGCCCGCCCAATCACTTGATCGCTCATCCGGACAAAGACCGGAATGAAGGATTGCTTCTTCAAGTCGATGGCTTCATCGATCTTATCAACGCCAACCAAAGGGGCACACAGAAACAGAAGAAGCCACAGGGGGTTGCGAAAACGAAGTTTCATAACGGGGAACTTGTTTTCCCCTTTTGAGAAAGGGGCAAGTTACTTGGCCAGGTAGTTCTTGACCTTTTCCTCAAGTCCGGAACGGGCGTTCTGGTCGACGAGGTTACCTTCTTTGTCCACGAGCCACATGGCAGGAATGCTGCTTATGCCATGTTCCTGGGCCAAACTGGTCTTCCAACCCTTGCCGTCGAAGAACTGGGGCCAGGGCATGTCGTTCTTGGCGAGGAAATCATCGAGCTTCTTTTTGTCGCTATCGAGGGAAATCCCGATGATCTCAAACCCTTCCTTGTGCAAGGCATCATAAGTCTTTTGGACGCTTGGAATTTCCTTTACGCAGGGTCCGCACCAAGTGGCCCAGAAATCGATTAGAACCACTTTCCCCTTCATCTTGGCTAGATCGACCTTCCGACCGTCATGCGCCTTGAACTTCATGGCGAGGGGCTTGCCGAGGGCTTCCATCTTTTTGATCTGTCCCTTGGCTTGACCAACTATGCGGGAAATCTTCGGATCATCCGAACTTATCGCGGCCAGTTCTTTCAGTGCCTTCAGCTTTTTGTCATTATCGGGGTTGGTCATCGCCATTTGCATTCTAATCTGGGCACTAACCAGAAGAGCGACTTCCGCGGGAACCTTTTTGTTTGAATCAAGTTTCAACAACTCTTTGAGCAAACTGTCTTTTTTCTCCTGATCCGAGGTCATCCGGGCAACCGCGGAAAGCATGGCGTAAGGCATGAATTCCTCAGGGTAATCCTTGGAAAGCATGCGTCCGACCCGTTCAAGTTCCTTGATTCCCTCTTTCTTGTCTTTTCTGAGAGCTACACGGACTTGCCCGTCCAATTTCTTGAAGACTTCCTGAAAGGGTGGTTTCTCTGCAGTTTCCGACTTCTTTTCTTTCTTGGCAAATGCAGGTCCTTGGGCAACGAACAAAAGGGCTCCGAAAAGAAGCCCCGAAAACAGGCAGGGTAATAGTTTCATTAGACAAGCTTACCCGTGGAAAATTGAAAATGCTAGCGAAAAGAAGGGTTTCAAAAGATTTCGATTTGCGAACCTCAGAGCCCCCTCAGGGGCCGTTTGCTACGTTAACCTTAGAGGCAAAGGCAAACCTTGGGTCTCCGCGCTCCCGCAAAGAACGGCAAAGAACGGGCAAGGATGGGATCAGGGTGCGGTCCAGTGCAACCTTTCCGTTTACCTCGATCACCACGGGTTTTCGGTAGTCAATCATCCGTTCGTCCAAGTACAGCTCAAGGGATTCAGTTCCCGTGAGTTTAATCTCAAAACGGTTGCCCTTTTTCACCGCCTTCACCAGTTGCTTCTTGGCAGGTTCGGGGATTTCCAACCACGAAAACCGATGGACGACCGAATCAGTCGGTTCCCATACGATTGAGTTGGGGATGGGGTTACGCACGGCGGGGAGTATTTTTGCCAACTGGTCGCGATCAGGCAATCCACCATGACCAAAACCCTTTTGGAGAAACATGCGCACGGGGTATTTATCTTTGCTATCACCACGCAACCTCTTCGCCGCCTGATCGAAAGCCAGGCAACGCTTGAGGCGACCGTAAGCCAGATCACGCTCTCCGATCATGAAGGTAAAGGGCGTGTTCAGGAGGTTTTTCGGAGAAGATTGTCCATCCGTCGGGGCCGCCGCCGAGCTATGAATGGCAGCGAAGCGATCGGCCATTTTCGGGCCAATGGCAAAGGCTCCGTATCCTCCGTGGGAATAACCGATGAGAAAAACCTTGTCCGGGTCGACCTCTTCGCAAACCAGCATCTGCCTGATCAAGCGGGCAATCAGAGGATAAACATAGCCAGTGTAAAAACCGTTCCAAGCATCGGTCGGG
>JAURNO010000240.1 GCA_030830145.1 Verrucomicrobiota bacterium | reverse complement strand
CAGGAGGTGGGGGAAGAGACCTTGCTCGCCATCGACCTGAGTCCAAGCATGGAAGGTTGGGGCGGATTGGAGCAAGCTCGGACTCTTGCTTCAGGCATCATCGAGAAAGAGAAGGGAAAGATCGGGCTCGTTACCTTTGGTCAGGATATTCTCGGCGAGTGGAAACCAGGAACCGACAAGAAAGAATTATCTACAGTGGTGGAGGGCTTGAGCCATGATTGGAAAAAGGGAAACGCTCAGATTCTGCTCGACCGGGCAACCGGGGTCTTTTCGTCTTCTGCAACCGCGAAAAAACTTGTGGTCATCAGTGACTTTCAACAGTCGGATTGGCAAACTGCATTCAGAGACTTGCCCGAATCAGGAGTTGAGGTGGAGTTGCGCAGAGTCGGTTCAGATGAACCCCAAAGCAAGCGTTCGGGAAACCTAAGCGTGGTGGAAGCCCGAGCCGTACCTGCGGGACCAGGAAAGGTCCGAGTCTGGACCGTCATCCGCAATTGGGACGATGAGCCTAAAACCGTTCCCTTGGTTTTGAGCGCCGGAGGGGAAATTCGACAGCGACAAGAGGTCGTCCTTCCCCGCCTTGGTTCGGCTCAGGCACAGTTCGTCTTGAAGGCAGATGATTTTTCCGGGGCATCGGTCGAGCTTGAATCCGAAGATTCTTATTCCCTCGATGACAAGAGAGCGCTTTGGCTGAAGTCACCGCCGGCCAGGCGATTCGGGTTTTGGATGCCGGAGGTTGAAGATGGGCAAACCCGTGAGGAGCGAGATTTTCTCAAGACCGCGGTGTCCAGTGCCGGAGACAATGGATGGAATCGCTGGGATTGGGCTCAGGATCAGGCGGACGGGCTGAGGTTGGGGGAAGATCAGTCCAGTATCGAGCTTCTCCTTGTCATTGGTTTGGGAGGTTGGTTTGAGGAGCAGGAGCTTGGACCTGCTCTGCAAGCTTTTCTGGAGGGGGGAGGGACTGCCGTTTTGACCCCGGGCCTACCCTTTGCCCAAACCGCTTCGGTGATCCGTGACTCCGATTTGTTCTCCTTTAAATTCCTTCGCGTGGCCGGTGGAGCCGTTCGGGTCGGAAACCCGTTCCGAATCAACGCCCTCGAGGAGAGTTCTTCTCTTCGTGCGGTGTTTGACGGGAAGGCCGCTCGGGATTTGTATCTTTCGGCCATTCACAGGTTTGGCATACTACAACAGGTAGGGGAGGGCGTGGACGTTCCCATCCGCGATCGCGAGGGTCGGCCTTTGGCTTTGGTTCGCAACTTGGATGGAGGGGGACGCATCGTATTCCTTCCTTTTCGAATGAATACTTCTTGGACTGATTTGCCGTTGCGCAACTCCTTTCTTCCTTTGCTCATGGAGCTTTCTTTCGGAAACCGGAAGGCGATCCCTTCAAGAGCTTGGCCGGTTCTTGAACCAGGAGGGACTTGGGGCGAGGGAGAGAATGAATTCAAGGCGGTCGAGCCCGGAGTCTTTCGTTTCGGGGATCAGTGGTTGGAGGTCGTTCCTTCCCTCGCTGAGTCAGTTCCCGAGGTTCTTCTTGGCGATGAGTTGCTGCAGTCCGTAGGAGGGAAGTTTTCCCCTGAACGAAATTCATCTCGGGTTGACGAAGTTGGAGAAGAAGAGCGGGAACCCTTGTGGTTGTGGTTTGCAATCCTCGCAGCAACTCTGTTGATTATAGAGATGCTTTGGTCACGCCCCACTCAAGACGCTTTAAAGAAAGGTGATTCCGTACATGCCTGAGTTCATTAAATATCTCAGGCGTGAATCGCTTTTGTACTTTTTTGCCGGAACTTTGGCGGCTGTCGTTGCCGGGGTGGTTAGTTGGCCACTTTTCCTTTACGCATTGGATGCGTATGATTCGTTCATTCCAATCCGAGAAAGCGAAGCTTTCGGCATGGTGGTTGCAACCGGTTCTTTGTCCCTGGTCGTATTTCTCGTCTTGTTCATTCGGTCCTGCCGAAAAAAGCCTTCAGCCGAAGAAGTCGCCCGTCAAGTCGAGACGGCCAACCCCGAACTAAGAGACCTTCTTAATTGCGCCGTCGAATTACAGGAAAAATCAAGAAACGGTCAACTGAGCTTCATGGAAGACCGGGTCGTCCGGTTAACCGAAAGCAAGGCACGGGAAATTGCTTGGAGTAACGGCACTCGACCCAAATCACTTTTTTGGACTGCATTGGCCGCCGGTTTCGCTCTTGGGGGTGTTCTTTCGGCATGGGGGTTGGAGACGAGTCCTCTGCAAAAAACCTTCGCCTCCTTTTCCGATGAACCCGGACTTTCTATTTTCACCACCAAAACCGTGGCTGCCGAGCAAATTCAGTATCCGGCGACCCATGAATTCAGCCGAGGCACCGATGTGTCGATTTTCGCCGACGTTACTCGCGGACACAGGGGGGAAAAGAATGCATTCATCGAGTTCAAGGAAGATGGCAAGATCGAGAGAATCGAGATGGTTTCGACACCCACCTTGGGACGATTCGAATTCGTCGCGTCGTCTTTGCAACAGCCTTTTGAGTATCGTGTCCTGACTCCGACTTTGGATACTCCTTGGGAAAGGCTTTCACCTTTTGATCCGCCTGCCATGGTTCAAGCCAAATGGACGGTTTCTCCCCCTTCTTACTTGAACATGGATCCGTTCGAGCACCTCGGGTTCGGGTATTTGCGGGCACCGGAAGGGAGTGTTCTGGAACTTGAGT
>JAURNO010000239.1 GCA_030830145.1 Verrucomicrobiota bacterium | reverse complement strand
TGAGACTCGAGAATGGGGCGAACATCCTTTTCATAGGTGTACAACGAAGCCCCGTTGGTCTTGGAATGAGTCGGGAAGGCACAGAACAACAGGAAGGCAGGCATCCAAATAAAGTTTGTTTTTCGGTACGAAATCACTACTTTTTATCCTATTCCAACCCAAGCCTCCGCAAAAGAAAAAAAACCTGTTTTCCATGTGTTTTTTGTTCGCTTGCCCAGCCCTTTTTTCCCTTGGTTAAAAAGAATTCAATCGATTTACCCATACACAATTACCATGAAACGATCCTTTGTCCTTTTTCTTGTCTTCTGTTCGATCGCAACGATCTTTCTCAGTGCTCAAGCCGTCACGCCCAACGTCATCATCATCATGGCGGACGATCAGGGCTACCAGGACCTCGGGTGTTTCGGGTCACCCAAGATCAAGACTCCTCACATCGACCGGATGGCCAAGGAGGGCATGCGCTTCACCGACTTTTATTCGGGTGCTCCGGTTTGCACCCCCTCGCGGGCTGCTCTTCTGACCGGTTGTTATGCCAAACGGGTAGGTGGTCTGGGCGTGCTTTTCCCCCGGGACAAGCGGGGCCTCAACCCCGATGAGATCACCATTGCGGACTTGCTCAAGACGAAGGGCTACGCCACAGCCTGCATCGGGAAGTGGCACCTTGGACACCTCAAGGAGTTTCTGCCCACCAGCCAAGGCTTCGATACTTACTTTGGCGTTCCTTACAGCAACGACATGACCCTCGATCCGACTCAGCCCCTGGCCAATGACGTCGTTTTGCGGGAAGGGGTTACCTTGGAGAACATCAAGAGCCGGGTGAAGAAGAACCTCGTGCCCCTCATGCGCGATACCGAAATCATCGAATACCCGACCGACCAAAACACTTTGACCAAGCGCTACACCGACGAAGCCATTGCCTTCATCAAGAAGAACAAGGAAAAGCCCTTCTTTATCTACCTTCCTCACACCATGCCGCACATTCCCCTCTACGCCACCCCCCAATTCGAAGGAAAAAGCCAGATCGGGCTCTACGGGGACACCATCGAGGAACTCGACTGGTCGACCGGGCAAATTCTCGAGACCCTCCGCAAGCTCAAAATTGATAAAAACACCTTGGTCATCTACACCTCCGACAACGGTCCTTGGAAGCTTGCTACCAACTCGTGGGTGAAGGGCAACATGAACCGCCGTGTCGGGGGCTTTGCCCATCCTCTCAAAGGCTATAAGTTCTCCCGCTTTGAGGGCGGCATGCGCGTGCCCACCGTGATGTGGTGGCCCGGCCGTATCCCTGCCGGCAAGGAGTGCTCCGAAGTGGGGGCGAGCATGGATTTTCTGCCCACCTGCGCTGCCCTCGCCGGAGCCAAGGTGCCCGACGATCGCGTGATCGACGGCAAGAACCTTCTTCCCTTAATGGAGGGTCGCAAAGGGGCCAAGAGCCCGCACGAGGCATTCTTTTATGGCACGGAAGCCGTGCGGAGTGGAAAATGGAAACTGAAGGGAAGGGAATTATTCGATCTGGATCAGGACATCGGCGAAACCAAGAACCTGGCTGTCGATCACCCGGAAGTCGTAAAACGACTCAGTGGGCTTTTAGCCGCTCACAAGGAAGACTTGTCCAAGAACAAGCGGCCCGCAGGTGGCCCCCCCAAGCAGCCCCGCAAGAAAAAGAAATAAACAAGGCATAGGAGTTCCCGCCGTATCTCCTTTGCGGTTTGTTCACTGTTTTGTCCCAAGCGGCAATACTCCGTATATTGAATTAAGTAGTTTATTTAAATTAACACAGTATGCGTTCGGATATTCATTTAAAATTCTTTCTGCTCATACCCTTTTTGAGCCTTCTCTGTGTGGCTTCCACTCCCCCCTCGTCCAAAATTTTTCTTTCGTCGGGGTCTTCTTTCAAAATGCAGGTAGCCAAGGACGACTTGTTGGCAGGGGTTTCTTTCGAGTCCAATCTCGAATTGGCTGCCGGAGATTTTTTCAAACTGACCGACGGATTGGGAAGCAAGACCAACACGGCCTTCCGGAGCTTTGCCCGGGACGATGTCGAGGATTGGGTGATTACTTTTTCAAACCTCAAGATCGTGGAACTGAAGGAGATTCGAGTGTTTTCCTGGAATGGGGATATTCGATCGCAACAGGACTTTGATCTTGCCTACAGCATGGACCGGGGAAAAACCTTCATTCCCTTGGCCAAGCGTATTCTGGCTCCCGAAAACGGAGCCTGTAACTTGACGCGCATCCCTTGCTCTCTAAACAACGTGACTGATCTTAGGTTTGTCTTCCGCAATCCGGGAGATGACATTAACCCTAAAAGCACTCATCACTCCTCCCTTCTCGAGATTGATGCAATCGGGACCCCCCTGGTTCCTCTTACCCTTGCGGAGGCGAAAGACGTGGGGCGGGTCAACTCAGTCTTGCTTGCGGGGTCGGCGGTTGAGCGCCGCAAAAATGGCCTTTTGCCTGAAATACCGACTCAGGCGAACCTTCCCGTCTTTCATTCCTCCATCCGGCCCGCCTTGGAGCAAAGCTGCCTGCCTTGCCATGGTCCTGAAAAACAGAAAGG
>JAURNO010000238.1 GCA_030830145.1 Verrucomicrobiota bacterium | reverse complement strand
CCGAAACTAACGCCGGTGGGTGATCCCGGTCCCACGTCCACCACTGCGCCGAAAGTGTCACTGCAAAAATCCATGAATTTTCCGGATCCGGTGCGCCAACCGAAGTCCGCCCCGTCGATCACGTGGTTGACCCGGGTCGGGCGGTACCAGGGGGTATTCATGTCCCACTCCATGTCCGCATCATAAGTGAAGAGTTCGCCCTCGCGGTTGACCGCGGCGTCGTACTGGTTGCGGAATCCGGTGGACATGACTTCCCAAGTCTTTCCTTCTGGATCGATTTGCGCGAAATGTCCGAGAGGAGCTTCCGCTCCCTTCATGAAGTATTGCAAGGATGGAAGCAATTGATCTTCGCCCCAAAGCTCGGGAACCCGCGAATGAGAGTAATCCTCGGGCAACTTGGTTTGGTTGCCCATCACGACGTAGAGGTGCTTGCCGTCGGGAGCTGGAAGAATCGCATGAGGTCCGTGTTCGCCACCGGTTGCCGAAAGTTTCTTGATCGTCACGATCTTGTCGAATTGATCGTCGCCGTCGGTATCAAGCAGACGGAATACACCGGCTCCCGTTTCGCTCGAGCGGGAATTGACCACGACGTAAAGGCTATCGAAGGCATAGCACAAGCCTTGGGCGTGACCGATTTGGGGAAGCTTTTTTTGGGCTTGAGTTGGACTTCCCGTACCGGGCCGCTCGGTGGCGTAAGTGATTTGCTCGATGCTTGCGGGATCGACGTTCTTTCCTGCTTCCGGAACGGGAAAGCGGTAAATGCCACCATACTGATCACTGACAATCAGCCGGTTCTTGTCATCCATGCACATCGCAACCCACGAACCCTGTTTTTCCATGGGCACGGAATAGAGCAGGTCGATCTTGAAGCCTTCGGCAATATTGATCCGGGCGGGTGAAGTGGCCGAACGGACTAGGGACTCAAGCTTTGAGCGCGGGGCTTGCTTGGAGGCTTCTTTCTTGGGGTTTGCTCCGGGAGCTTTCTTTTTGGCTTTGCCTGAAATTGCCCGGTACTTGATGGCCTTGAACTCGACTCTCATGGGAGCGCCTTGATGGAGTTGCAACCCCAAGTGTCCCTTGGCAATGGCCTCGGGATGATTTTCGGTGACGTCCACGGTCACGACGTCGTTTACCTTGTGAATCAATCGGTTGCCGACCACCAGAACGGTGAGTTTGTTCCATTCTTCTCCATTGAGTTGAGTCTTGTCCCCGACGGTTCCGAGAATTTTGACGTCCTTGTCTCCCTTGGCGTCCGCTTTTTGCCCTCGCTTGGCGATGATGCCGCGCTTTCCGAATTTCTCTCCATAGAGCATGCCGAAAAAGTCTTGTTTCGGGTGCAAGTCAGCCTGATAGCCTCGCAAAACGAAATCCTTCAGGTCGCCCACGGGTTGACTGCGGTACTGTACGCCCGAGTTGTTTCCCTTGAACTTGACCATACAGGAGAATTCAAAGTCTTGAACCATACCGCCCTTCCAGATGAGAAAGGTGTTTCCCTTGGTCGGGTTTTCCTTGGTCGTTTCCCCTACGATTGCACCGTTTTCGACCTTCCAGAATTGTTGCTTGCCCATCCAACCGTCGAGGTTCTTACCGTTGAAGAGGCTTTTGAATTCTTGTCCGGACAGCGAAGTCAAACCGAATGTCAGTAGGAATAGGCAAATGATGAGCGAAGCGGATGCAGTAGAGTTGGTTTTCATAAATGAGTTTCGTATGTTTGTTTGGATGGGAAGAAGGGTGCTGGGCGAACAGTTCGAGAGGCAATGGGAAGGTTTCCAAGTAGCTTAGGAATCGGATGCGACTTGCCAAACCGAATCTCGCGAAACGCTGAAGGAACCTTTGATTTTTTCCTCCATGTGAATCCGTAACTCATCGAGCTCGGCCAATTGCTTCTCTTGGGGAAATTCGGTCAGGAAAAGAGGCCACCTGGGCTGCCCCCAGTAGGTCTTTTCGTAAGAGTCCCCTTGGTATTCGATCAACAAGATCCCCGAAGTCATCGTCATGCTGGTTTCACCGAAGAGCAGATCGATGCGGACGGGTGCGTCACCCACTTTAAACCACTTTCCGGAGGCGAAACCGGCCCGGGCGTTGAGGCATGGAAGGAAGGGATGGTTTTTGCGCGGGACCTTGAGTTCGTTTTGAAAGTGCGAGTCGTAGCGAGAGCCTTCGAAGACCGGTTTGCGGTCGATGGCAACAAGCAGGTTGTTGTCCGCATAGCCCCAGAAACGGTATCGGCCGGTTTTGGGAGCCTTGACTTGCCCCGAGTACCAAGCCAGCCAACCGTTCTCCACAGAATAGGGGGCTAAGCTCGTCCGCAGCGGGAAATTGTCATAAGTGCCGGCGATTCCCGTGAAACGCAAGGGACGGCCTTGGACGAAGTTCTTGAACTTGTCTTGGTTTTTGAAGCCCGAACGAACCAGGGGTACGAAATTCCTGACGATGGCTCGTTTCTTGATCTTCTCTTTCTCGGTGGTGGCTGGGAAGGTTCCTTTTTTGATTCCGTAAATTTCTCCGGTGAGGGAGCGTCCCGAGGGTGTCATCGAGGGCAAAGAGATTTCCGGGACTCCGCTGGGGCCTTGGGCTCGAAGATTCACACTGCCGTTTCGATCAAAGTCGGCCGTCGAGCCCTGGCTCATGAGTTGACTGGGTTTGTCGTTTCTTCCTCCCACGGCAATCTCACCTTCGAGGACCAGAACTTTGGACCCCTCGTTGCTGGCTTGCACGACGAAACTGGTGCCGAGGTCGACGAATTTTCGTTCCATGGTATCGACCACGAAACCGATTCCTTGGGGAGGCACGACCAGCTTGATCTCGCCCTCTTTTAGAAAGACGCGGTCGTTTCCGAGCAAGCTCATCTTCAAAGGGCCCGTCCCGATCAAGTGAACTCCAGTTTCGCGGAATGCCATTTCCACCAATCCATCTTCCATGGCGAATTCTTCATCCTTGTGGAAAACCCGTCCCTCCTCCATGGGCTGTGCAACTCCCTCCAGACGGATCAGTTTGGCCACTCCTTGATCCAAGGGTTTCTGATTTGAAAGATTCAGGAATGCAAAGAGCAAGGCGGCGGCGATCCCCAACCATGCCAAGTTTGGGAAGGTAAAGATATTCTTTTTTTGGTTTTCAGGACTGTTTTCTTGCAACCTTTTCATGACCTCGGATTCGAAATCCGGAGAAGTTTCGTTTTGGGGTCCAAGTTTCTCCTCGAGTTCCAACCAGCGGGGCTCTCCGGCTTGGGCGGCTCGTGTGAGGCCTGCCATCTCGATCTCGCGAGCCAATTCGAGTCGCAAGGTTTCGTCTTGCTCGAGTCGTTCGAGGAGTTCCTTCTTCCTTGAGGGAGATAGGCTCTTGTTCTCGTGCCAAGCTGCAAGCAGGTCGAGGAAATCGGGGTCTTTGTCGTAATTGCTCATGATTCGGATGTTCTTTGCTCCATGCACTTTCTCAGGGTAAGGTGAGCCCGGTGACGGAGTTGATAAATGGCGTTGGGTTTTAAATTCAGTTCTTCGGCGAGCGACTCCATGCGCACACCATCCAGGCCTGCCCGGATCAAATGACGCGTACGGTCGGGTAACTTGGAGATGCAATCGAGCAACCTTCTTACGTTTTCCTGCTTGAGTTCGTCGGAAGCCTTTTGCATTTCAGGTTGCACGGCCTCGGCGATATCGTGACGGAAACGATCCATCGCATTGGCCCGCCGGCTGGTTTTGCGCCAGTGATTGTTGAGCTGAAATTTCGCGATGCTCAAAAGCCAAGCCCGGAAATTCGTGCCGACTTCATAGGTGGAGAGTTTGGAGAAGGCGACGAGGAAGGCTTCCTGAGCCAGGTCCTCGGCATCTTCCAAGTGGTACACCCGTGCGGCGAGGTATCCGCGGACCAACAACCCGTACTCCCGGACAAGCAGGCGGAAACGATCCTTTTTACCCCCGAGCACTTGCTCGACGATGGAATCAGGATCAAAGTTTTCAGGTTTTTTGCGCATTACCGATTATATGTTCGCCAAATCAATGATCTTACGAAATTTTTCAATGGGAACAAAGATAACTTGTTCGGTGGTAAATTAAAAACGAAAGCGAAGTGTGAGGGATTGCATAAAACTCATTCATGCTCCGTATTTTTCAATTAGCTGAAAGTTGTCTCATAACGTTTGCCTAAGCGATGAAAGGATGCAGAATGATTGGCAATGAATCGTAGGTCTTTCTTGCGTGGATCCATGGGTGCCTTGGCCTTGCCGGCTTTGGAGTCGTTTGGTTTGCCCAAAGGGCAGGGGGGAGCCGGTTTCCGACTGGCCGACGGCACCCCAAAAAGGTTGGTTTGCATCGGGAATTCCTTTGGTTTTCATGCCCCTCATTTCTTCCCAGAACAGGCCGGGTTGATAGATTCCTTACCCAAGGCTCTTACTCCCCTCCAAAGACACCTCAAGCGGATGACCGTCTTTTCCAACCTTGATCATGGTGTTAAAGGGGGTCACTTCGCTGTGCATTCTTTTCTTTCCGGAGTCAAACAATCCCAGGCGGCATCCATGCCCAATGGAAACCTGTCTTTGGACCAACGCGCAGCGGAAGTTTTGGGCTCACAAACCCGCTTTCCTTCCCTGGTCATAGGTTCGGAAAATGGACTCCATGGTGGGTGCCAAATGTCATGGACACGGAGCGGTGTGCGGGTTCCTCCAATCGAAGGGCCAAGGGAACTCTTTCGTAAGCTCTATCTACAGGATGATCAAAAGAATCAAAAGATTTTCCGGCAGAAGTTTGACCTAAAGAAATCAATTTTGGATGCCACGTTGGAAGATGCTAAAAGTCTGAGCAAAGACCTCACGGGCAGGGATCGGGACAAACTGGATGAATACTTCACCTCGATCCGGGAAGTTGAGAGGAAGATCCACCAGCGTGAGAAATGGCAATCCATAGAAAAGCCTAAGCCTTCAACAGACGAACCCGTTAACAAAAACTTGGTTGAAGATATCCCCGTACTTTATCAATTGATTGGCTTGGCACTTGAAACCGACTCCACCCGCATTGCCAGTTTCGAAATGGCTGGAGCACAGTTTAAGACTGGATTGCTGGGGCTCAAAAACGGATACCACGCCTACTCCCATCATGGCAAAAAACAGGAAAATATTGATGCTCTGCTGACTCTTGAACAGTACCAGACCAAATGCTTCGCCAATTTTCTTGACCAACTGGCAAACACAAAATCCGTCGAAGGAAATTCACTTCTCGATGAAACAACCATGCTTTTTGGAAGTGGAATGGGGAATGGAAACGCCCATACCAATTCGGACCTTCCTATCCTTGTAGCGGGAAATGGGTACCAGACCGGAAAGCACCAGATACTTCCGAGCAGCAAAAGCAAACGGGTTCCCCTCTCCAATCTTTATCTTTCCATCTTGCAAGATATGGGAATAGAGGACGATGTATTTGCCCATTCCAATGGCACGTTGACCTTTTGATCAGTTCCTCAAAATTTCCATGGGACAAGTTGTTAGATTCGTACTGCTATCGTTCCTTGGAGGATACCTGCATGCGTCTGCGAATCCAACCCACACAGATTTTAAAGAAAAGATCGCCCCTTTTTTTGAAAAACACTGCTATAAATGCCACGGGGAAAACAAACAAAAGGCCGATCGTCGATTCGACCTCCTGACCTTTCCCATTTCCAACGAGGATCAATTGGTCGACTACCAGGATGCATTGGATCAGCTCAACTTGGGGGAAATGCCTCCCGAAGATGAGATTCGCCCGAGTCCAGAGGAATTAAAGCAAACAATCGAATGGCTCACTTTGGCCATATCCGATGCCCAAAAGCAACAACTCAGTACTGGAGGCGAAACCGTTCTTCGGCGCCTGAACAAGAGAGAATATCTTCATACCATTGGCGATCTCTTTCACATCAAAACCGATTCTTTTGATCCCACTCAAACCTTCCCCTCGGACAATGAAGTTCATCATCTAGACAACCAGGGGCATGCTTTGGTCACTTCCGGTTTTCTGTTGGATCAGTATCTGGACGCGGCGGACATGGTGGTTGAAAAAGCCCTTCCATCCCTCAACAAGCCGAAGGATCAGAAATGGATTCAAAATGATAATTTCGAACAGGACGAATTCACCAGGTTCATGAAAACGGTGCAAATTCGTGAGTCGAAGCAAAAAAGAAACATGCTTCACCACATTCGTTT
>JAURNO010000237.1 GCA_030830145.1 Verrucomicrobiota bacterium | reverse complement strand
TGAATCAATCCCTCCTCAGCCATGCGAAGGCAGAGGTCAATGTCTTCGCAACCGTTAAGAAAAATTTCATCAAAACCATCAAACTCCAGAAACTGTTTTCTACTCGTAACACAACAGGCCGCGGTTACTGCACTCCATTGCCGGATCTCTCCCTTGAAGGGCCGGTGAAAAAAGTTTTGCCCGTAGTGGATTGGTTTGGCTTGGGATGAAAAAACGATTCCCATGTGATCATAGCGCAGCGAACCGTACAACCTTTGGACGTTACCCACCATACCGACCTTCTCCTTTTCCTTGAAAACCCGGAGCATGGGCGTAAGCCAGTCTCCCTGAACAAAGACATCGTTATTAAGGAAGCACAAATATTCTCCCCTGGCCTCCTTTGCTCCCAAGTTGTTGTTCTTGGCAAATCCTTGGTTCTCATCGTTCAAAAAAACTCGGTAGGGCTCTTCGAGACCTTTGAGAAACTCGATGGTCCCGTCCCTGCTTGCATCATCGATAATCAGGACCTCGTAGTCGATCACTCCAGCCAATGTTTCTTCCAATTGAGCCAAGCAACGCTTGGTGTACTCCAATTGACCGAAGACCGAAATGATTACGCTGACGGAAGGGAGCTCCATTACCCCTGAATGACCGTTTCGATTTCCGCCCGAAGTGACCGAACCGTTCTCATCACGTCGAACGCTTCTTTTGCCCTCTTTACCCCTGCTTTTCTTACCGTGACAAAATCTTGGGGAGCTCTTGAAAAATCAAGCAACAGTCTGACCCATTCCTCATGGTCTTCGGGGCTTTGTGAGAAGCCCGAAATACCGTCGACAAAGGCTTCCGAGGCCCCTGCGTTGTCCGAGGCCAAAACAAGACAACCTGCGGCGAGGGCTTCCGGTATGACGTTGGGAATTCCGTCCCGGTCTCCGTTTTCCGCAATGACACCAGTAAAAAGAAAAGCATCGCATTCAAGAAAGGCCGCTCTCGTCTGCTCCTCGTTTAGGGCCCCGCAAAAGACCACTTTCTCCTTTAACCCCATCCGGTCGCGCTCCTTTTCCAAAAGCTGGGACAAGGGTCCGGATCCAATGATCTTCAAGCGAAAAGAAACACCTTTCTCCACCAATCGGGCGGCTAACTCAAGTTGGTGCAAATAGCCTTTCTTTTCCACCAACCGACCCACGCTGAGAAGTTCGATACGATTCGGGTGGACACATTCGAAGGATTCTCTCCGAGGCCAATGGGATAGACCACGACGGATGAGCTTGATGCGCTCCGGAGGAACCTTCATTGCCTTGATTCTCCTGGCCGAGGAGGCGGAGGAGGTACGGACAAAAGAAGCTTCTTTGAGCTTGAGAGGCAGAAGCCAGTCGCCGCCGTGCCGGAAGACGTCGTAGGCATGGGCTCCCATGGAAAAAGGGATGTCGGTCAGTTTGCTAATGGCAAGGGCGGCCGTGGCCGGCATGGTGGCCCAAATTCCGTGAATCAGGGAAAAGCCCGCCTTTTGGAAGGAGTTAGCTCGAACCAAGGCAAAACCCAAACCAAGAAAGGTTTCGTTCCAATTTTGCAGGTTAGGACAGGATCTCGACCAAAGGACGCCCAAAACCTCGACAAAAGCACGGGGTTTGCGAAAAGCCCAATAAGGAATCCAAAAGAACAAAGACCAAAGGTTGGACAGGCGGAAACGGTTGACCTTTTTGTCGTTCCAAGTCGCCTCCCCTTTCCAAATCGAATGAGCCACGGGATCAAAGCCCAGTTTCCCCAAGCCGGCGAGTTCACGCCGAACGAAGGTTTCGGTCGGCCTGGGAAAAGTGGCGTAAAGGAAAGCTACCTTACCCGACACTGGAGATTTGCGGCAAAGAAGTTACTCGTCCAACCGATCAACTTTCGGAATCGTATTTGACGAAACGCGGAACCGAATCCTCCTTGGCGTGACTTGATCCGTTGCTGGACACACCGGGCTTGGCCACGGAAGTGTTCTTTTTCATCTCCGATTGAGAGAGGAGAGAAGAATCCTGAGCGTCGATCACTGGATAATAGTCGAAGGCCAATTTGATTTCCTCGGCGTGCGAGGTCCGCTCATCCCCCACATTGATCTCGCCCGAAAAACAAGCCAAGGGGTGGCGAACCCGGGAAACTTTCACCTTCATGGACAGAAGATCGCCCGGTTTGCAGATCCGGCGGCATTTCACGCCGTCGCAAGAAGTAAAGAATATGGTATTCGGGTCGACCTTGGATGCGATGGAAGGAGATTCGCCCTTGATGAGAAAGAAAACGCATAACTGTCCCAAGGCCTCGATCATGATGGAAGCCGGAAAAACCGGGTTTTCCTTGAAATGCCCCTCAAGAAAATATTCGTTGCCTGATATCTTGTAGGTTCCGGTGGCCTCATCCCCGTCGATCTTGACGGACTCGAGAAATAAAAAGGGCTCACGGTGCGGCATGAGCGAGGCGATTTCCTCGATCCGGTAGGTTTTCGAACGAGTCGGCGGTTCTTCTCCCTTTGCTTTGGCCGAAAGGTAGGCTTTGACGTCGCCGACGGTCCGCAAATCTCTGAGTTCTTCATTGTCTATGCTAACCTGAAGAGTCTGCTCCACCAACATGACGATCTCGAGCATGGTCAGGGAATCCATCCCCAAATCCTCGTACATGCGTAGACTGTCGTCGCTTTTGGACAGAATTTCGCGTTGCTCGGGTTCGAGGTGCCGGTCGATCACGCCCATCACGATCGTTTCGATCTGAGTGATGTCCTTGTCTTGACGGAAAGCCAAGGCTGCCTCATAGGTACCGGCTGGGCAACGTTTGAGAAGCTCTTTGAGATCCTCTTGAATGGAATTGGGGGATTTTGTATCCATAATTAGGGGTTTTTGAGAAATTTGATTGTCCTTTCCATTAAATTGCCATGAAGACATTTGTACAACCAATTAATTCGTAACGACTTTATGACTCAATCCGAAGAGGAAAAAAAGAAGGTGATCCTCACGTGCGCCCAACCCACGGGGAAGCTCACCCTGGGAAACTATCTGGGAGCGGTGCGCAACTGGTCGAATATGCTGGAAAACCACGAATGCTATTTCGGCATCGTCGACTTGCATGCCATCACGACCCCGGCTCACCCGGCCACCTTGCGCCAAAATGTTTACGACTGCGTGGCCCAGTACGTGGCCTGTGGGCTTGACCCGGAGAAATCCCATCAATTCGCCCAATCTCACGTCATCGGTCATACCGAACTTGCCTGGGTCCTCACCTGTCTCACCCCGATAGGCGAACTTCAACGCATGACCCAATTCAAGGACAAGGCAGCCAAGCTGGGCTTCAAGACCGCGGAAACCGAAGACGGCGAGGTCAAGTTCAGCCACGAGGGGGCCCGACCACAAGCATCCATCAACGCCGGCCTGTTATGCTACCCCGTGCTGATGGCGGCCGACATCCTCCTTTACAATGCCGATTTGGTGCCCGTAGGGGAAGACCAACGCCAACACATGGAGCTTTGCCGGGACCTCGCCCAGCGTTTCAATCATCAGTTTTCGGATACCTTCACCATACCGGACGCCTTTGTTCCGAAGACCGGAGCGAAAATCATGTCCCTCACCGAACCGACCAAGAAAATGTCGAAGTCGGACGAAAACGAACGGGCCACGCTTTACGTCCTCGACGAACCCGATCAGATCAAAAAGAAAATCGCATCCGCGGTGACCGACTCGGAAGCGGTTATCCGCTCGACACCCGAAAAGCCCGGGGTCTCCAATTTGCTCACCATTCACTCCGCTCTGTCCGGTCAAACCGTGGAGGAACTCGAAGAAAGCTATGCCGGCAAAGGCTACGGAGCCCTCAAGGAAGATCTGACCGAAATCATCAGAACATCCCTGCAACCGGTGCGCGAAAAATACCACGAACTGATCAAAGACAAAGCCTACCTCAAGTCGGTTTTGGCCCAAGGAGCGGCCGCCGCTCAGAAGCGGGCTTACCGGGTCTTGGGCAAGGTTTACCGCAAAGTCGGTTTTCCCGATCGGGAACGAACTTGAGCACCCCGAGATTCCGACCGCTTTTTTTGGCTTGGTTATTTCCCGAAAAAATTCAATAACCTTCCCATTGGTGAGATGGTAATGGAATACGGAGAAAACGACGATGCCCCGGACGGCGTGACGAAATGGCCTTTCTATTTGTCCGCCCTTTTCATCTTGGCCCTCGTTCTCGGGTTCGCCTACCTCCACCTGCAGGAAAACAACACGCTCGACCAGTGGCAGCTCACCACCTGCATACTCGCCTCCGGCCTTGCATCGATTCTCGTCTTCATTCCCCACTTGCTCGACCGTTTCCTTTACCTGGTTTTCGACCCCGCCAACCGGAAGGACGAGGAGCTTCACCGCAAGACTTACTTCGATATCAAAGAGATGCGGGGAGATCTCGAATCTTTGGCCGTCAAAATCGACAAAGTCCCCGCCGTGGTCGACAAGATTCTTTCCGACTCTGTCGCCAAAGCCGAAGATACCGGCCCCGTCCTCGACAAACTGACAACCGATCTCGAGGAACCCAGGGAAGAACTCCTCGAAAAATTAGGGAAACTGCTTGAAGTAAGCGAACACCCCCCCTTGCTTCCCGAACCCGACCCAGCAATTGCCCAGGCGAACGAGGCAATCGGCAGGTTAAAAAACTCCCTTCAATCCGTGGCCGGACAACTCAAAGAGCTGCAAAAAACCGTCGACAAGCTCCCCACCGAATTCCCCGAACCCGTAGCCTCTCCGGTTCCCGAACCGGTATCCCCCGAACCCGCAGAGGAAGAAGAACCGGTAGACGAATCCACCGAAGAAATCGAGGAGGAGGAACTTGAACCGGAGGCAACCGAAGACGGGATCGAAGCCGAAGAGGAGGAATCCGATTCCGAACCCATCCCGGAGCAAGAGGAAATCGAACCCCTCGCCGATGATTCCGCGGAGGAAGATCAAAGCATAGAGGAACTCGTGGACGAAACAGAAGAGGAGGAAGCAAGCCCCTTGGAGGACGACGAAGCCGAAACCATGGCAGAGGAAGAAGAACCCGAGGAGGAAGATCCAGCCGAAGAGGAGGTGGACCCCGTTCCACCCGAATCCGTGAAAGCGGAGGAAACGAGCGAAGCCGAAGGGCAAACCGGTGAATTCGAGCTTGATTTGCCCGACCCCGAGGAAACTTTGAGGAAAGTCGATGCCTTGTTGGCCGGAGAGGACGAAAGCGACGATCCGGAACCTGATACGAAAGAACAACCCAAGTCATCGAAAACCGGCAGCACCTCGGTGGTGGCCAATGTGATGATCGGAATCGGAAACAAGCCCTATCTCCGGGGAGAAGGAGCCGGCCTCAGCTGGGACGAAGGAGTCCCCATGAATTTTATCGAAATCGGAAAATGGGCCTGGACTCCCACCCGTAAAAACGCGGCCCTCACCGTGCAAGTTTACCGGAACGACGAGGATCCCGACAACGGAGGCAAGATCGAGGTCAAATCAGGCGAAGAAATCGAGATCACCCCGGATTTCGGGTAGCACCCGAACTTCCGTCGGCCAATCGTTCTCCAATCTCGCCAAACCTCAACCTAGCAG
>JAURNO010000236.1 GCA_030830145.1 Verrucomicrobiota bacterium | reverse complement strand
TCTGAGCTTCGAAAAACTTGGCGTCGGTGGCCTTGGCTATTTTTTGCAGGATTTCTTTGTCCACGGGATAGTTGACGACTTTAACGATCTCTTGCCCGTTTGGAAGACGCAGCACATCTCTGGTTGAGGGGTCGAAAAGGTAAGACCTTGTTCTGGAATTACTGCCAATCGCTATCGTATATACCTTGATTTTGTCTTTTTTGGCACCCTCTGCGTATATGAGAGGGCTGTGTGGAGGCGCGGGTTCGTCTTTTCCGTCCGTCAAAAGGATCAAGATCTTTGATTTCGCTTCGAGAGTTCGCAAGCGGTTGATGCCCTCGGCCAAGGCGGATCCTATGTTCGTTCCGGTTTGGTGGGTTAGTCCGACTCGTAATCGGGTAAGGTTTTTTTGTAGATGCTCTTTGTCCAAAGTAAGGGCGCTGACGAGGTATGGGTTTACTGAAAAGGCGACCAAGCCTATGCGGTCGTGTCGTCTCTTTGCGATGAAGTCGCCAATCACTTCCTTGACTACGTCGAGGCGGGTCCGTTCCTGGCCGTTTGATTCGCTCATGTCCAAGGCAAGCATGGAGGCGGATAAATCGATCGCCAATACGATATCTACCCCACTTGATAGAACCGTCTCGGTGCTTCTGTCGTACTGTGGCCTGCAAATGGCAAGAATGAGGAATACTACGGATGAATACCTAAGGACGGGAGGAATCCAGGTTTTGGCCCCGGTTTTGCCTGATTTCGTACGGTGGATGGTTTCAAGAGTCGAATAGCGCAGAGCAGACTGGTCTACTTTCCCTTTGATCCGAATCCATATGACCAAAGGGATTGCAATCAGCAAGAAAAGCCATTGCGGTTCAGCAATAACAAGGCGATCCCATTCAATCCAATCCGTCATTTCGAAGCCTTCGTGTTCGCCGGTATCGGTTGAATTGATTCTTCCTGAAGCCTCTTGTGGCTATCCATGACAATATGCAAAGCGGTGTTCAAGAGTTGATTCATTTCATCTTGTCCCATGATCTCCTTGGAATATTTGACGCGGTCTCCTCGATCCACGAATTCCCGGAGAAGATCCTCGTAACGGTTGCGAAAAAAGGAATGGGAAACGATTTCGCGCATGAATTCTTCGCTGGTCAGTTCCATGGCAGGCACCTTGAACAGTTTTTCCACATACACACGAAGGATCTCGGAAAGTCTGAAAACGAAAGGTTTTGGTTGAAGGCGGGGTTTTTTGTTTTGGAGTTCGGCGATGTGGTCAAGCGCCTCTTGATACGGGTCGATTGGCGGGGGGATGACTTCATCGACCGCTGAGGCCGATCGTTTGCGCAAATAAAGCCAAACCAGAAGTCCGCTGCAAAGAAACAGAGCAACTAAACCGCAGAGCAAGGCGTTTTCGCCGATGATTTGAATCAGTGGTTTGAATACCGGTATTGGCTGATCCTTCTGGACAACAGGATCCAACCAGGAAGGCTTTTCTTGGACTTGTATCGACTTACTCCACTTCATCGATTTCTTCGAACCTCCCGCATTCGAAAGAATCCCTGTAGGGTGCCGACGTAATCCGAATCAGTCGCAAACTCAAAACTGTCGACACCTCTTCTTCGCAATCTTTTGGCGAACTCTTCGCGGTTTTCCTTTTTGATTTGGGCGAACTCCTGTCTGAAATTGGCCCGGGAAGTATCGACCATGATTTTTTCACCGGTTTCCGCATCTTCAAGCTGCACAATACCAACGTTTGGTATTTCCAACTCGCAAGGGTCGTGAATACGAGCGCAAACCAAGTCATGCTTGCGGCGAGTGGAGGCTAGTTCCTTGAAGAAAAGATCCTCCACTGATTCCTCTGCCGAGTCATATTCCGGGATAATGAAATCGGAAAGAAGAAAGACTACCGCCCTTCTTCTCATTACGCGGTTGATGAAGCGCAATCCCTCGTTCAAATCGGTTCCTTTGCCTTGATTCGGGTGAAATAGAACTTCCCTGAGAATTCTCAAGACGTGTTTTTGACCTTTGTTGGGAGGGAGATATTTTTCCACCTGATCGGAAAAAAGCAAAAGACCTATCTTGTCACCGTTCTTATTCGCAGAGAATGCCAAAAGGGATCCTAATTCGGCCAGTCTTTCTCGTTTGCTCCTCTTTGTTGAACCAAACGTTCCGCTTTCGCTGACGTCGATGGCCAAGAGAATGGTCAGTTCCCTTTCCTCCCTATATTGTTTTACAAAAGGGGTTCCCATCTTTGCAGTTACGTTCCAATCAATGGACCGAACTTCGTCTCCCGCTTGGTATTCCCGAACTTCCTCAAAATCGATTCCCTGTCCCTTGAAGGCACTGTGGTAGGAACCGGCCAATGCTTCCGAAACTAGGCGGTTCGATCGGATTTCGATTTGCCTGACTTTACGGAGAATTTCACGAGTGAATTCTTGGTCCGGCTGGTCCATATGAAAAAAAAATTAAAAAAAATGAAAGGTAAGCGTTCGAATCAAGGAACGGGTACTGTCTCGAAAATCTTCTTTATGATATCGTCGCTCGTGACACTCTCGGCTTCGGCTTCGTAACTCACGATTACCCTATGACGAAGGACGTCGAGACCAACGTCCTTGATGTCTTGAGGTGTGACGAAACTTCTGCCTTGCATGAAGGCGACGGCTTTGGAGGCCAACGCAAGACTAATGGTGGCTCGGGGAGATGCCCCGAACCGGATGAAGGCGGTTAGTTCCGATGCACCGCAAAGACTCGGGTCCCGAGTGGCGAGAACCACGTCGACTAGATAAGACTTGAGTTTGTCGTCCAAGTAAATTCCGTCGATCAGCTTTCTTGACCGAAAAATGGTCTCTGCATCCACAACCGGGTTGACTTCGTGAATAACG
>JAURNO010000235.1 GCA_030830145.1 Verrucomicrobiota bacterium | reverse complement strand
TAAAAATGAAAAATAATTTTGAGCATTTGATCGAGCACGTTGACCCGGACGAATTTTCCAGGTGGGAGGAAGTGGACCTCGAAGTCTATGCTTTTAGTGATTTGGGAATACAAGTGGCGATCAACGATGAGTATACGGGGTTGGTTTACGGCAATCAGGTGTACGACAAATACCATGAGGGCCAAAAGCTCAAAGGGTATATCACCGGCATTCGGGACGATGGAAGGATTGACGTTTCGTTACAGCCGGACAAAGGCAGGCACGTTCATTCGACTTTCGACAAGATTCTGGATCACCTCAAGGAAGTCGGAGGGAAGTCCGAATTTGGAGACAAGAGCTCACCGGACGATATCAAAAGGGAATTCAAAGTGAGTAAAAAAGTCTTCAAGCAAGCAATCGGCGGCCTTTACAAACAAGGAAAGATCAAGATCACCGGTGAAGGGATCGAACTCGTTCGATAAATCCCTCTTCTTCCGAGCTCTGATCCGGTTTCTGCTCATCGCGGGACAGACACGCTCACAACCTTGGCAAACCAGGAATCCGTAAGATAAACGGATTGTCCGACGTGATTTTATTGTGTTCAATTTCAGTCCTACGTCAGAAAATCATTTTACCTTCAAGCAAGCACTTTGATCATGATCCCGAGAACCGGTGGCCCAATCGGTATGTAAACAACCAACTACTTTACCATGAAAAAATATCTCCTTCCCATCTTCTTCGTTTTCACGACTGCCTCTTGGACCAAGCAACCCAACGTCGTCCTTATCCTTTCGGATGACCAAAGCTACACCGATTACGGTTTCATGGGGCATCCTCATATCGAAACCCCGCACCTCGACAAACTGGCCTCCGAGAGTGCCTTGTTCCGTCGCGGATACGTCCCGACCGCCTTGTGCCGCCCTTCCCTCGCCACCTTGTTTACCGGTCTGTATTCCCACCAAAACAAGATCACCGGCAACAACCCCGCAAACACTCCTGAAAACCTGGCTCACGCCAAGAGAACAGGTAAAGATCCCAAGGAGTTGATCATTTCGAATATAGACAAGCATGGCGGCCTTCCTCATTGGCTCGCCAAGAAGGGGTATGTCAGCCACCAAAGCGGAAAATGGTGGGAAGGCTCCTACCAGCGCGGAGGCTTCACCGAAGGAATGACCCGCGGATTCCCCAAACCCGGGGGCAGACATGGCGACGACGGACTCAAGATTGGGCGGGCGGGAATGGATCCGGTCTTCGACTTCATCGATCGGTCGGTCAAAAAGGAGAAACCCTTCTTCATTTGGTACGCTCCTTTCCTTCCCCACACTCCGCACAACCCGCCCGTGCGCCTGCACAAGAAGTATCTGGCCAAAGGAGTGCAGAAACGGGTCGCCCAGTACTACGCCATGTGCGAATGGTTCGACGAGACCTGTGGCGCTTTGATGAATCATATCGATCAGGCAGGTATCGCTGAGGACACTCTTGTAGTCTATGTCACGGATAACGGTTGGATCCAAACCGAGCAGGGTGGATATGGTCCCCGCTCCAAACGCAGTCCCTACGAAGGCGGGACCCGCAACCCCATCATGTTCCGTTGGAAAGGCACCATCCCACCCTCGGACCGCCCTGAACTTTGTTCGTCCATCGACTTCGTACCGACCGTATTGGCGGCCGCCGGCGCCAAGGGCCCGCATGACTTTCCCGGACTCAATCTTCTTCCTCAGCTCAAGAGCGGAAAGAAGATCAAACGGGATACCCTCTTCGGGGAGTCTTTCGCTCATGACATTGCCGACGTCGAAAACCCACAGGCTTCCCTTCTTCACCGTTGGGTGATCAAGGGTCACGATAAACTCCTTCTGACCTACGATGGAGCCCCCGGAAAGATGAAGTACGCCCCGGAAAATGGGGAGCACCAACTTTTCGATCTCAAAAAAGATCCGGCCGAAAAAACAAACCTCGCCCCAAAGAATCCAAAGCTGGTGAAGGAACTGAGTGCCCTGTTGGACGGGTGGTACCTACCCGAACAAAGAACCGTCGGCAAGGTGTTCCCGATGACTGCGGGGCCAAAGTCCGGTCGGAAACCCCCAAAGAAGCAAAAAGGAAAAGAAGCGCCCGAAAAAAAAACTCCGGCGACCCCAATTGATTTAAGAAAACGACCCAATTTTCTTGTTCTCTATGCGGACGATCAGCGCGACCATACTTTGGGATGCGCCGGGCATCCGATTGTCAAAACCCCAAACATAGACCGGTTGGCTGGCCAAGGGGTCCGCTTCAAGAATGCATTCGTCTCGACCTCCACCTGTTGGGTAGGACGGTCCAGCCTCTTCACCAGTACCTACGAACGCAAGCATCTCTATCGGGTCACCCCGGGCCCCCTGAATCCTGCTCTCTGCGAGAGTTCCTATTTTGCCGTTCTCAAAGCGGCAGGCTATCGCACCGGTCATCTTGGTAAGGAGCATGTCAACATAGCAGGCGAATCCGCCGGACTCATGTGGGACGTGCGGCAAAGAATCGGACGCAAGCCTTTTTTTAAAAAACAACCCGATGGATCGATGCGTCACGAAACCCAGATTCTCGGAGACTGGGCGATCGATTTCCTCAAGAAGCAGCCTGAAGATCAGCCCTTCTGCCTGCAGGTCAGTTTCAACGCCACTCATGCCGAAGACGGCGACAAGCGGCCGGGCATCGGACATTATCCATGGCCCAAGGTCACCGATGGCATGTACGAAGGACAACGGATGCCCCTACCCCCGCTCAACGATCCTTCGATCTATGAAGCCCAACCCGATTTTCTGAAGAAGTCGATCAACCGGCAACGCT
>JAURNO010000001.1 GCA_030830145.1 Verrucomicrobiota bacterium | reverse complement strand
GGACCCGACCAGAACGGATTCGGACGTGGGCTCCGGGGTCGGTCGCGTTGGGGCGCTCGTATGATACGACCTGCCAGTCACGATATATCGCAGGGTACTTGCGCCTGACCAAATCAAGCAGGGGGGCAACCGGAGGAATCCCTTTCAATGGGTCAAATCCTTTGCCTTCTTTCCTGGGTTTAAGGAGGGAGGGGTCGATGCTGAGGGAGGGGAGAAGAGAGAGCACGGAGCGGGCATACCCCGTCCCGAGGTAGATGGTCCCGTCGGAGGAAACGAGCCAATCCTCTACCCCTCCGGCCTTCGATCCGAGACGCAAAACGAGGATGGGTTGTCTTTCCTTGATCTCGATGCGCAGGAGGTCGGGAAATTCCCGGCTCACGCGAGCAAAGGAGATTTGATCTTCCGCCATGAGCGATTCCTGGATTTCTTCAATATCGAGTTCCATGAGGCTTCGGCCACGTAAAGGGCCGAACCAGTTGGCAAACCAAGCGCGGGAAAGCACCCCGTCGGATCGGAATGAAATTTCGGAAACGGGAACCCCCGGTCCGGTCAGGTCAATGGGTCCGGCATCGGAGCGGGATAGCTTGTCGAGCCACCAAACCCCGCAACCAAGAGATCCGAGGAGAGCGAGCACGAGAAAATAGCGGGAAAAGGAGGACAGCCTCTTTCGAAGAGCCGCCCGGGTCGCGGGTCGACGGGAGGATTTGGGGGCCAGTTTCTTCCAACCAGATCCGACTTTGTTATCTTTTTTTGGGGTCTTTCGCATGGGGTAAAGGGGGGGTTAGGCGGAAAGAAGAGATCCTCGGGAAAAACGTTGAAACGCCGGTTCCACGAGCCGGGTGGTCAAGCGGTCGAAGTCATACCCGGCGCAGCTCGCGCTTTTCGGCAGAAGACTGGTCGCGGTGAGCCCGGGAAGGGTGTTGACTTCCAAAAAGTGAGCATTGCCGTCTTCGCAAATAATAAAGTCGACCCGGGCGAAATCCCGGCAACCACATGCGTTGAAGGACTTGAGCGCGAAATCCCGCAGGGTGCTCTCGATTTCGCAGCTCAGTACGGCCGGATAACGGTACTCGGTTGAGCCGGAGGAGTATTTTCTCTCGTAGTCGTACACCCCGCCGGTGGGAATCACCTCGACGATCCCAAGGGCGGATTCACCAAGAATTCCAACGGTGACTTCACGGCCGAAAACGCGGTGTTCGATCATCCAGTTGCCGGGGCCAACAGAGGAAAGGGCTTCTTTCAATTCGTCCGCTCCGTGCACCACATGCAGGGCAACGCTACTGCCCTGGTCGGTCGGTTTCATTACCAGATCGGGGCCTAATTCGGTCACCGTTTGTTCGACGTCCACGCTCGTGGGGTCGGAAAACAGAAGATCGGGGGATACCCGGACTCCGGCTTCCCGGACGGCTTCTTTGGAGAGGTGTTTGTCCATGCAAACCCGGCTCGATTCCGAGCCACTGCCGGAATAACAAAAACCGGCTTTCTCAAGCAGCGTCTGGAGCTCGCCGTCTTCTCCGAAGGTTCCATGAATGGCAGGGAAAATAATGGTTTCGGTTGGATCCAACCCCGCGGGCAAGGCTTCTTCGGTCAAATCGATCATGCTGGTCTGGAAGGATTTTGCGAGGGATTCGGTCAGGGCCGCGCCGGTGGCAAGGGAGACGTCCCGTTCCGGTCCGATCCCTCCGGCAAATACGGTAATACTTGGTTCTTTGTTCATTTGTTTTTTGTTCAGGATAAATATTCTTTCCAGGATTTCCCCATCAGGGTGACTTCAGGTTCGAGGAGGTGTCCGTTGCTCTCTTTGACCCGATCCCGGACGCGTTTGATCAAAGCTATGACTTCTTCGGCCGAGGCCCCTCCTTCGTTCACGATGAAGTTTGCATGCAAATCGGATACCACGGCCCCGCCCTCTCTTTCCCCTTTCAAACCGACCTGATCAATGAGCAAGCCGGCGGAGGCTTCATCGGGGTTGCGGAATATACAACCGGAACTGGATTGCTTGGGCTGAGTGCTTCGGCGCTTGCGGGCGAGTTTGTCGATCACGTTGCGAATGGCCCGGTGGCCGGAACGGCCTTCCGCCCGTAACTTGGCCCGCAGGGCGATTCCTTCGTAGGCTTCCTTGCAGTAGCGGTATCCGACGTCCAGGTCGGATCCGGGAATTTGCCGGATCGTTCCATCTGGCAAAAGAAAGGACACCCACTCGACTAAGTCGAAGGTTTCCCATCCCATGGCGCCCGCGTTCATTCGAAGGGCTCCTCCGAGAGTCCCGGGAATCCCTTCCAAAAATTCAAAGCCTTTGAGCCCTTTCCCACAGGCGAATTTGCAAATTTCCTTGAGCCTGGCTCCCGCTCCGACCACGAGGGTGTTTTCGGTTCGGGAACTGATTTCTTTCCAAAACGGTCCTCTCAAACGAAGAACGAGTCCGCCAAAGCCTTCGTCCGGAATAATGAGGTTCGATCCCCGTCCAATCATGGCCCGTTGGATTCCAAAGAGGTTGCAGGCTTCGACGATGGTCCGAAGATCCTCGGAATGGGCGGGTTCGGCGTACCAACGGGATGGTCCACCAACCCCGATGGTGGTTTTGGAGGCGAGGGGTTCGTCCGCAACTAATGGAGTCAGGGGAGACAACCGGGTGGAGAGGTAATGAGCGAAGGCATTGTGTTTGTCCCCGTCTGCTTGCTCCCAGGAGGCAAAGGCATGAGCCCAGCGTTCGAGATCGCCCGCGCCGACAAAGAGAACCTGATCGCGGTCCTTGGCGGAGGGCGTGGGACCGATCGCCTTGCGCAATTCAGAAAATTCGGAAAAAATTCGTGTGCGTTCCCGTAATCGAGGGGGGAGATATCCCATGATCGCTTCGGCCGATCCGGCTTGGTCGAAT
>JAURNO010000234.1 GCA_030830145.1 Verrucomicrobiota bacterium | reverse complement strand
TTGCAACTATGAATCATAATCGACCCATAGTCTTCCGACTTTAGCGAAAAGATCGCTTTTTTTTGATTCAGTGCGTTTGCTCTTTTCATTTTCCCTTAGACAAACAAGGATAAACAGATGAACAAACCCAACAAAGCATACGATAATTCAAGTTTTCTCAAAAGTCCCCACGCCCGTCCCATACGGGTTCAATGTGAACTCATCGAACCAGATGTTCGTCTTGCTGAGAACAACGTTGAAAACACCATCGTTTTGTTTGGGTCCGCCCGCTCCAAGGATTCGACGCAAGCACAGAATGAATTGAACGCTTATGTTGAGAACCTCCCTGAAGATCCTGCCCAAAGGAGCGACAAACAAACCGGTGAACTTGAGAAGAAGGAAAGAATACTCCTCCTGTCCAAGTATTATGACCAAGCCGTCCAACTTTCCGAGCGTTTGACCAAATGGTCTCTCGAGACGGAGGACCCTAAAAAGCGTCACTTGATATGCTCGGGCGGCGGTCCCGGAATGATGGAGGCGGCAAATAAAGGCGCCCATCAGGCCGGCGGGTCATCCATTGCCCTCGGAATCAGCCTGCCCTTCGAGCAGGGTGTCAACCAATACGCAACACCGGAACTCTCTTTTGAATTCCATTACTTTTTTATTCGTAAATTCTATTTCCTTTACCATGCGAAGGCCATTGTGGTTTTCCCAGGAGGCTTCGGTACGATGGATGAATTGTTCGAGACCCTAACCCTCGCCCAAACAGGCAAACTCGATAAGAAGCTACCCGTATTTCTTTACGGCAGGGAATTTTGGGAAGGTTTGATCAATTTCGATCATTTCGTCAAATGGGGAGTTATCTCGCCCGGAGACTTGGATTTATTCAAAATTGTGGATGACACGGAAGAAGCCTTTTTAGAAATCACCGCATCCCTTGCTCCATAACCTGTCTCCTAGCTCAGGAGAGGCTCGAAACCTCTTTATTCACTGTATCGTGAGAAGGGAAAGAGCCGATTCAAAATCCTTCGGAACCGGGGTAGAAAAAGTAAGTTGCTTCCCTGAAAGCGGATGCAGAAAACGCAAGGATTGGGCATGCAACATAACCCGGGGAAAACGATACCCACCATACTTGGAAGATTTATAACCGTAAGTCGAGTCTCCCGCAAGAGGATGGCCCGAGGAGGAAAGATGAACCCGAATTTGATGGGTCCTTCCGGTGCTTATTCGACATTCGAGGAGGCTGAACTTCTCTTTGTAAGACGAGAGGACCCTCCATTGGGTGTGAGCCGGTTTCCCCCCTTTTTCAACAACCGCCATCTTGACCCGAACCTTCGGATGACGTCCAATGGGAAACGAAATCTCCCCTTTATCCGTTTGAGGGTGCCCCGCGACGAGAGCATGGTAAAGTTTTCCGGTCGTTCTTTGGGAAAATTGAGAAACAAGAGAATGATAGGCTTTTTCAGTCTTGGCCACCACCATGACTCCGCTTGTCTCCTTGTCCAAACGATGAACGATCCCCGGGCGGTCTGGAACTCCTATTGGGCAAAGTTCCGACTCGCAGTGATGCAAAAGCGCATGAACCAAAGTATCCTCACCCGTACCCTCTCCGGGATGAACGACCATACCCGAAACTTTGTCGATCACGATTAAATCTTCATCCTCGAAGATCACCGAAAGAGGAATAGGCACGGGAGAATGGATTTGTTTTTCGGGGGGCGTGAGGTCCACGATCAAATACTCACCTGGAGACAATTTGCTTTTCGGATCCAAAGGGCTCCCGTTTTCACGCCTGATCTGGCCCTCTTCGATCGCCCGTTTGATCCGAGACCGGCTTGTTTCGGGAAAAGCAGAGGCTAAAACCTTGTCAGCTCGATCAACGGAACCCTCGGGACAAAGAAAGCGCTCTTCACTCATCGACCGAACAAACATTGTCAACCAAACCAATAATTTGGCTTTGCCAGGAAGCCCGAACATCAGGCTCCAAGTCTGATACCTCGAACCCATTTTGGGCCAAACGACCGATTTCACCGGCAGAAAAACCCATTTTGTCGACCAAAACCTCATATTCCTGATTCAGGCTATTATTAAAAGAAAGAGGATCATCCGTGCTAACCGTGCATCGAATTCCACGATTCATAAAACTGCCAATAGGATGATTCTCGAATTCTCCCACCACTCTTAATTTATAGTTACTGATGGGGCATAGATCCAGAGTCACTCCCTCGTCCAGCAAAAGTTTCATGACCTTTTCTGATTCTGATGCCCGAACACCATGCTGTATTCGCCGGACACCCAAATCGACGACCGCCTGTTCGACATTTTTTGCCGGACCGAATTCCCCGGCATGGGCCTTGAGTATTTTGCCACAGGAGGAGGCTCTTTTCCAAAATGGTTGGGTCCAAGCTTCCAGGGGCAAGGACTCCAGTCCGTGCAGGTCAATCCCCGCCAACGAATCCCACTTCTCAATTGCTTGCTCCAAGAGCGGGCCGAGATAAGGCGTGTACGCATTTCTGCTGATTCCGAGAAAAACCCGGACTTCCAATTGCGGAGGCGCGGCGGAGAGAATGGCTTCCAGTATTTCCTCACCTGGGATTTTGAGGAATTCCATCATTCCAGCATGAAAGCTAGTCTCGACGTATTTGACGTTCTGCTCGATCTGTTTGGCGAAAATCAATTTGGCAGCCTCATAATAACTTTCCGGGGAATCGAACCAGTCCAAGGCATGATCAATCAAAATGGACTCGAACTGCTCGAAGCTATCGTAGCGAAAAGAATCTTTGCGAAAGGAAGGTTGGGACGCATACTTTGCCGGATTCTTTTTTTCCAATAATTCCCAAGGAAGGGAACCCTCTATGTGCAAATGAGTTTCAGTCTTCGGCAACGACTGAATGAACTCTCGTGTTGCCGAAAGGTCGGTCATAGATCTTTCAGGAATCCCCGAGCAAATATTCCGTATTAAGCTTGGCCAAGTCTTCTTGTTGAAATTCTCCGTCCTTGCGAATCAACTCGCCGTCAAACCAAATTTCCCCACCCCCGTACTCGGGTCTTTGAATATTCACCATATCCCAATGCACTTGGGATTTGTTCCCATTGTTTGCTTCGTCATAAGCTTGGCCCGGTGTAAGGTGAAAGGAACCGGAAATTTTCTCGTCGAACAATATATCGAGCATTGGTTCGCGGATAATAGGATTGAACGCGATTGCAAACTCGCCGATAAAGCGGGCTCCTTCGTCCGAATCGAGAATTTCGGTCAATTTTTTCTCATTTGAAGATGCGGTTGCCTCGACGATCTTTCCCTTGCTGAACTTCAGGCAGATGTCGGAAAAGGAAGTTCCCTGATAGATGGTGTCCGCGTTATAAGTGATCGTTCCCTCGACGCTATCACGAACGGGACAGGAAAAGACCTCACCGTCTGGGATATTGTGCGTTCCGCCGCAGGCAACGGCATTGATTCCCTTCAAGGAAAAAGTCAATTCCGTCCCTGGACCCGTTATTTTGACGTCCTCGGCTTCACGCATTCTTTTTTCGAGAGCCGCCATTCCCTCCGTCATTTTGGAATAGTCCATGCAACAAGCATCGAAGTAGAAATTCTCAAAAGCCTCCGTACTCATCTTGGCCTGTTGAGCCATCGAGGAAGTCGGCCAACGCAAGACGCACCACTTAGTCTTCTTTACCCTCCAATCAAGGACGGGCTTGAGGATTTTAATGGCCTTTTTCATATCTTCCTGCGGAAGATCCGAATTTTCAAAAACATTAGAAGACCCTCGCAATGCAATATAGGCATCCATGGATTTCATTCTGTCCATCTCCCAGGATAATGCCGTTTCAAACTGAACATCTGTGCCGCCAAGCACACATTCTCTTCCGATTCGGCTATTTTCGAGAAGAACGAAGGGAATGGCACCCCTGCTCCGCACGGCTCGTATCAAAGCAAGTGTAATTTGCTCCGGAACGTCGAAGGCGTGAATAAGGGCTTTTTCGTCCTTTTGGAGATTAGTGGAATGGCTGACGAGGTTGTCGGCCAACGATGCGTATCGGGGATCCATGGAAAGATCTTTTAGTGAACAAATACCGGACTTACAATCCCCGTCTGATCTTCGAACCCGGAAAGTTGATTCGAACCCGATAGATCTTCTTCTCGCGATTGACGATCTCATATGATTTCGGGTCGATCCGACAGGGAACCTCCATTTTCCTAATATCCACAACGGCGGTAAACCCCCTTTCCGTAAAGACGTCGATAAGAATGGCAATAGCAAGAGGATCGGCAAAGACGGGATCTTCCGAATTAATATACGCCAAGCCCGAAATGGAATGCTTCTCCACAATCGGAATGAACTTCGACTTGATCAAGTCAACGACTTGGCCAAAAAGGTCCGAATGAAACTTTTCATAAGAATCCAACCGATGAACAAGTAACTGCCGTGCGTGCAAGGAAAGTTTTTGAGCCAAAGGAATGGTGGAAATACGGTCGTAAGTGGATTCATCCAGTTCCAATGAGCTTTGATACTTGAGTTCCTGAATAATTCGTTGCTGAATTTCAATGACGGTGCCGTGAGCATTGATGAAATGATAGTGGAAAACTTCCCTCAAGGTCGTAAGCGAGTGATAAGTCGATTCCTTGAAGGTCTTGTAACGCCGATGCGCCGCCTCCTCGTCCAAATCCGTTTTTCTAACCTCTCTTGTTTTGCCTACTCCGGATGCCTCCACTTCCGCATTGTGCTCCATAGTACGTTGCCCACGCAAAAGTTGCCTTCTCACGCTCTCTTCCTCATCAATGAAAAGCATGATGATATGAAACCTTGGTTTGGGGAATTGTTCCTCTTGGAATGTCCCCACGTATTTGCTTCTCAACTCACTCAGTCTGCCATGGAACAGCTTGAGACACTCGACTTGAGTTTTGGTTCGAGGATAACCGTCTACGATCGCCCCGCTTTCGTAGCATGGGTTCAAAAGGCTTCGTAAGACGAGTCTCGTCACCTCTCGATCACCCGCCAACATTCCCGCATCCATCTTTTTTCTAGCTTCGGGAGATTTGAGCAACTCGCTCACAATGATTGGTTTTTCGGTCAGGTCCCGAAATTCCATAATAAACGCGGTTTGGGTCCCCTTCCCAGCCCCGGGCGATCCATTGAGCCAGAAAATTTCGGCGGGGAAACGGAGATTTTCAACCCCAACGTCCTCTTCCAATTCATGCCAAACGGCTTGAAAGATCAATTGGGCATCCTTGACCTCAAGATCCTCTACCTGTTTTTTGGTCTTGGGCTTGAGGGGAGCATTCTCTGCGTCTTCATGATCAGAATCCCCGTCTTTGTCCATTTTTGGGGAGGAAGGTTCACTCGATTCGCTGTGCATGAGGTCTTCCTAGTAAAAAAAAAATGCTTCGTCAACTGTGGGGAGACAATAAGTGCCAAACCCGATCAGATGCCCCCACCCGATTCGTATTCCCTCAAGTTCTCAATGGAATGGTCCATCCCCAAAGAAGGAGATTCCTCCATTACCTTCCCAACGACCTTGGAGGGCACTCCAGCTACCGACACGTGAGGAGGTACGTCGACCAAGACAACGCTGCTCGCCCCGACCCTTGCTCCTTCCCCAACCTCTACATTTCCAAGAATCTTGGCACCTGCTCCAATCAGGACGCCCGAACGAATTTTGGGGTGCCTGTCTCCCCGTTCCTTACCGGTTCCGCCGAGCGTGACTTCGTGCAAGATGGAGACATCGTCTTCGATCACAGTTGTTTCTCCAGCAACGAATCCAGTCGCATGATCGAGCAAAATTCCTTTTCCAATGAGGGCAGCAGGATGAATGTCCACCGAGTAGACCACGGCGATCAGGCTTTGCAGGTAAAGAGCAAGATCTCTTCGGTCGTTCTTCCACAAATAATGTCCGATTCGATATGCGGACAATGCCTGAAAACCTTTGAAATAAAGAAAGGGGCTTAGAAAATCATCACAAGCCGGATCTCTTTCACGAACCGCCTTCAGGTCGCATTCCACGGATTCGATCAGTTCGTCGGAACGAAGAAGGCATTCATTGAAAAGTTCCCGCAGATCTGTTTCGGGGACTGATCCCTTGGCCAAGCGTGAAGACAACCGCCAACTCAG
>JAURNO010000233.1 GCA_030830145.1 Verrucomicrobiota bacterium | reverse complement strand
GTTGTTTTCCTGAGGGAAATGGCGGATGATCATGACCCTCTTTTGGCCAAGCATGCTCAGGACTTGATCAGGACCCTTGGTTGGGTTGATGGTGTCAGTGGTTTCATCGACTTTATTCGTTCGCAAAGATACGAACTTGAAACAGGGTGGTTCCTTCTCGACCGAACCGTTTATCCGAATTTCGAGCTTCCTTGCGCCACCCTTTTTTTGGACAAGCTTTCCGATCGTTGCAGGGAATTGCTGACTCCTCCCATGCTGTCTCTCGAAATCTGCTCGGTGATCAGCCGGGTTCTTTTTCACGAATACGGTTTTCGGGGGGCCGGCAAAGATTTCGAAAATCCACAGAACAGTTTTCTCCATCGCGTGCTTGAGCGAAGGAGGGGACTACCGATTACTTTGTCGGTTTTATACATCCTGATTGCCCGCAGGCTTGGCTTCGATCTCGAGCCCATAGGATTGCCGGGTCGGTTCATGGTTGGTTGCTTCTGTGACGATAGGCCTTTTTACGTTGATCCTTGGGCGGGAGGAAGAATTTACGAAGTCGATCAGGTTGAGGAATTCTTGGGCGATTATTCGATCGAGGACTCCGGTTCGGCCTTGTTGCCCGTTACCGTAGCCGATACTTTGGTTCGAGGTTGCCGCAATTTGATTCATCATTACCTCAAGGCCGAGGACCCGGAGAAGTCGGGTCTTTTTACCGGCTTTGTTCTCGAATTCGAAAGAGTTCAACGGATTGCCGCAAGTGCCTGAAGGATCTCTTGAGATTGGCGAGTTGAGTCCCCTTGCCGATGGTCAAGTGGGTTTGGCTGTTTTGGGTTGCCCCATTGGCCATTCGATCAGTCCTCAGCTTCATAATGCGGCTCTGAAAAAAATGAGCGAATCCCATCCAGAGTATGCTCATTGGATTTATCACAAGATAGAAGTTCCCGCCGACCAACTTGCCGAAGCCCTCCCGAAGCTTGCCGAAATGGGCTACCGTGGTCTGAACCTGACCATACCCCACAAGGTCGAGGTCCTGCCTTTGGTCGAGAGGATTGACGAGGAGGCCAAACTCATGGGTGCGGTGAATACCCTCCGATGGAACGGAAGCGGATGGATAGGCAGCAATACCGATGGTTATGGCCTGGAAAAAGGAGTGTTGGAGGACTTGTCCGTTTCCTTGGAAAACTCCAAAGTCTTGGTTCTTGGAGCTGGTGGTGCCGCTCGTGCCGCAGTCGCAAAATGCCTCTTGAACGGATGTGCCAGGGTTCGGGTCGCAAACCGCTCTTTGGAACGTCTTTCGAAGATGAGTGAATCCCTCGGAGAAGAGTTTGGTAAGGAGCGTATCCACCCCTTTGCCCTATCGTCCATGCCTCAGGAAACAAAGGACTTGAATAACCTTCTCGTCATCAATGCAACCTCACTGGGCCTTCGCGAAGAAGATCCTTCCCCTCTGTCATTGGCGGGGTTATCTTCCGATACCAAAGTGTACGACATGATTTACAATCCGCCGGAAACCGCTTTGCTTACCGAAGCGAGAAAGGCGGGCATGGCCTTTGGCAACGGATTGTCCATGCTTGTCCATCAAGCGGCCCGGGCATTGGAGATCTGGACAGACGAGCCGGTGCCTGCGGACGTCATGTTGAAGGAAGCCGAATGGGCCATGAAAGGCTTGCGATGACTTTGCCGGAGCTGCTTTCGAGTGAAACGGGAATGCTTTTGGCCGGTCTTTCCTTGGGAGCCGTGGCTGGTAGCTTTCTGAATGTCTGCGCTCATCGGATTCCTCTTGGTCAATCGGTCGTTTCGCCACGTTCACGTTGTCCCCAATGCAACTCTCCCATTCCCTGGTACAGGAACCTGCCTCTTGTGAGTTGGTTGGTTCAGGGAGGGAAAGCGGGTTGCTGCACTTTCAAGATTCCTTTTCGATATTGGTTGGTGGAAGCTTTTGTCGCTTTGGTCTTCGGTTATCTTTTTTACTCTTATGCCCAAATCCCGAGCTTGGGGCTCTTGGTGGGAGGATGCATTTTTGCCTGGCTCATGATTGCGGTGGTGGTGGTTGACATGGAGCATATGATCATTCCGGACAGGTTCAGCATGGGTGGAGCCGTGGGAGGAGTTTTGTTATCCATTGCCTTTCCCTCCCTTCACTTAATCCACCAATCGAACGATTTTTTGGAACGTTTTGGCGGAGGTATGAATTCCCTCATCGGAGTGCTGATCGGTTCGGCTTCCATGTATTGGATTGGAATCCTTGCAGAGAAGGCCCTGAAAAAAGAAGCTTTGGGTGAAGGAGACGTCAAGTTGATGGGGTGCATTGGGGCCTTTTGCGGATGGAAGGGAGCAGTCTTCGCTATTTTCGGAGGAGCGACGCTAGGGGCTCTGATCCTCCTCCCCGTGATGGTGGTCGGGAGGATGAGGTCCCATGAAAAAGATGATTCCGAAGCTTTGGCTTGGGGGCAGGAAGTCCCTTTTGGCCCCTATCTTGCCTTGGCGGGTTTGCTTTATCTGGCCTTTCTGAGATCATGGGTGGATGGGTGGTTTGACTCCTTTTCATTGGTCTTCCGGAGCTCTTCGGTAGGATAAATCCTTTTTTTACGTTGAAAACCTCCTGCCTTGAAGGCATTTTTTTCAAGCTCGCTTACTTAATCATTAAATTCTCTCCATGAAAAAACTCCTCGTTGCAAATCGCAGTGAAATTGCCGTTCGTATTTTTCGCTCCGCGACTGAACTTAATCTGAGAACCGTTGCTATTTATGCAGAGGAGGACAGGTTCGGCGTCCATCGATTCAAGGCGGATGAAGCCTACTTGGTTGGCCGGGGCAAGGGTCCGGTTGCCGCTTATCTCGATATTGATTCGATTATCTCCCTCGCCAAAGACAAGGGTGTCGACCTTATTCATCCGGGTTACGGTTTTCTCTCGGAAAATGCCGAATTTGCAAGAGCTTGCGAAAATGCCGGTATCACCTTCGTCGGGCCAAGACCTGAATTGTTGGAAAGCATGGGAGACAAGGTTGCTGCGAAAAAAGCCGCCGATGAGGCGGGTGTTCCGACATTGCCCGCAACGCCCAAAGCCGTTTCCAAGCCTCGAGAGGCCCTTCAATGGGGAAGAAAGATAGGCTTCCCTCTGATTATCAAAGCCGCCTTTGGCGGAGGAGGCAGAGGGATGAGGGTCGTAACGAAGGAACAGGACCTCGAAGCTATGCTGGAGGAAGCCCAAGGCGAAGCCGAACGGGCGTTCGGTAACTCGGCTGTGTTTCTTGAACGCTACGTTGCCCGGGCAAAGCACTTGGAAGTGCAGGTTCTTGGTGACAAGAAGGGGAACGTAGTGCATTTGCATGAACGCGACTGCTCGGTTCAAAGGCGTTATCAAAAAGTGGTTGAGGTCGCACCCTCGATCGGTATTCCGATGGAGGTCGTTTCCGAACTTTGTCAGGCAGGCGTTGAGCTAGCCCGCAAGATTGGTTACGATAACGCGGGTACGGTCGAATTTTTATTGGACCAAGATACCAATGAATGGTTCTTCATCGAGATGAATCCGCGCATTCAGGTTGAGCACACCGTGACCGAACAGATTACCGGCATAGACATTGTGCGCTCTCAGATTTTGGTGGCCATGAACCAAGGTTTGCATTCCACCAATATAGGGATTCCTCAACAGGATGACATTCCCAGAAACGGATGCGCCGTGCAATGCCGGGTAACGACAGAGGATCCCGAAAAGGACTTTACTCCCGACTACGGAAAAATCCTCAGCTATCGTTCGGCCGCCGGTTTCGGGGTCCGATTGGACGGAGCGATGGGTGATACCGGGTCGATCATTACTCCTTTTTACGACTCTCTGCTGGTCAAACTCACTACTTCCGGTCCCAATCTTCCTCAAGCATTGGACCGGATGCACCGGGCCCTGAGGGAGATGAGAATCAGGGGCGTCAAGACCAACATCCCATTTCTTGAAAACGTAATCAATCACAAGGATTTCGTTGCCGGCAAAGCGACGACCAAAATGATCGACGTCACACCTGATTTGTTCAAGTTCAAGGCTCGCCGCGATCGGGCTTCCAAGCTTTTGAGCTACTTGGCCGAGATCATCGTGAACGGCAATCCTCAGGTCAAGGGGCGTCCCCGTATGGAAAACCCACTTCCCTTGATCGAACCCTCATTTGATTCAAGAGAAGAACCACCCAGAGGAACCCGTGATTTATTGCTTTCCATGGGAGCGAAAAAGTTTTCCCAGTGGCTTCGCAAACAAAAGCCTCTGATGGTCACGGACACGACTTTGAGGGATGCCCATCAATCTCTTTTCGCCGCTCGTATGAGATCCTACGACATGCTTGCGGTTGCCGATTACATTACTCGCAAAACGCCCGAACTTTTCAGTCTCGAAATGTGGGGTGGGGCGACGTTCGATACTTGCATGCGTTTTTTGGGAGAATCGCCTTACGATCGTCTGCGCTTACTGAGGGAAAAAATCCCAAACGTACTTTTTCAAATGCTGTTGAGGGGCTCGAATGCAGTGGGTTATGCGAATTATCCGGACAACGTCGTCCGTGAATTCGTTGTTCATGCATCGGAAGCAGGTATGGATGTTTTCCGCATATTCGATTCCCTCAATTACCTTCCCAATCTCAAGGTCGCCATGGAAGCGGTGAGCGAACGGACTTCTTCCCTTTGCGAGGCTGCCGTCTGCTTTACGGGTGATTTCACCGAATCGACCGAAGAAAAGTATGTATTGAAGTACTATGTCGACTTAGCCAAGGAATTGGAAAAGATGGGCGCCCACATCATTGCGATCAAGGACATGGCGGGTCTCTGTCATCCAACGGCCGCCTATCGGTTGGTAAAGACCTTGCGCAACGAGGTCTCCCTCCCCATCCATTTTCATACCCATGATTCCAGCGGAATTGCCTCAGCTTCAGTTCTCAAAGCCTCCGAAGCAGGGGTCGACGTGGTTGATTTGGCCATTTCGTCTCTTTCGGGGTGCACCAGTCAGCCCAACTTGAACTCAGTGGTTCATGCCTTGCGAAATGCTCCTCGTTCAACCGGTTTGGACGTC
>JAURNO010000232.1 GCA_030830145.1 Verrucomicrobiota bacterium | reverse complement strand
TTCTCCCACTGTGCTCGTACGGACGGTAACATCCCATTGAGCAGGAGGATAAAAAACCGAGATGAAGCGTTTTACGATCAGGTTGTATATTTTGAGCTCGTAGTCACCAAGTCCGCGGGGAGGCGTATTCGTGGGGATAATGGCAAAGTGATCACTGATTTGTTTGTTGTTGAAAATCCGCTTGTTTTTCTCGTCCACCCAATCGGAGGAAAGGACTCGTTGAGCATAAGGTGAAAGTTCGCCGGAGATGGATGCAAGCATCTCTTTGCAGGTGGGGCCATAGTCTTCGGGCAGTGCCTTGGAATCGGTTCTCGGATAGGTGATAGCCTTGTGCTTTTCGTAAAGCGCTTGGGCGATTTGCAGGGTTCGACTCGCGGGTAAATGGTGCAGTCGGTTGGCTTCTTTCTGCAAGGTGGTCAAGTCATAAAGGCGTCCGGGGCTTTGTGGTGAGCGTTTTTTGGTTTCGGTAATGTCTGCGGAAGAGGCTTGATTGATTTGTTCGAATATCCGTTCCGCTTCCTCTTTGTCCCACAACCGATCAATCCGGTCATGCTTTTCACTGTCGGCTTTCTTGAAATCCGGTCTTTGGTAAACTCCGCCGTATTTGCCTTCGGCGAGCTCGAAGTTTGCCGCGATTTTGAAGAAAGCCTTGGGGATGAAATTTCGAATTTCAATCTCCCGTTTGATGACGAAGGAGAGGGTGGGGGTTTGGACTCGCCCGACGGTGGAAACTTGTCGACTTCTTCCTCGACTTCGTTTGATCGTTACGGCACGGGTGCCGTTTATTCCGATTAGCCAATCGGATTCGGAACGGCAACGCGCCGCATCCTGCAAAGGTTGGAGTTGTTCCCCGTCTCTAAGGTTGGCAAAGGCTTCCTTGATGGACTGATCGGTCATGGAAAGCATCCACAACCTTTGGACCGGTTTGGCTGACTTGGCCAATTCGTATATGTAGGTAAAAATCAGTTCACCCTCACGACCGGCATCGCAGGCGTTTATCACTGTGTCTACATCTTTTCTTTTGAGTTGCTTCTTGAGTTGCTGGAATTTCTTTTTGGTGGCCGCGATCGGCTTGAGCTGAAACTCAGGTGGGATAATAGGCAGGTTAGTGAGTTTCCACGCCTTGAGTTTTTTGTCGAAATCGTCGGGCATGAAGAGCTCGACCAAGTGTCCGACGGCGCAATCAATCACCCATTCGTCATTTTCAAAGAAATCGTTGTTTTTTGGAACGTTACCCAAAACGCGGGCGAGATCTCGCGCCACACTTGGCTTCTCGGCGATGACTAATTTTTTCACTAAAGGCTGGGTTTGAGATTGAAAGGCAACCGGATGTGGATCAAGAAGGCATGAAGTCCGTCATCACTTCGTCCATTTGACCGAGCAGGTGGGTCATGGTTTCAGTGGTTTCATCACCCATGTTGGAAATACGGAATGTTTTACCTTTCATTTTTCCGTAACCTCCATCGATTGAAATCTTCCTTTCTTCTCTGAGTTTATTGACGAACCCGGCGAGGTCAATTTCGAGGTTGTTTCGGACGCAGGTCAAGGACTTGGAGGCAAACTGTTTTTCAGGAAGAAGTTGGAATCCTTTTTCAGCGACCCAGTCATGTACCATTTGGTTGAGGTATGCGTGTCTACTATGCCTGGCTTCGACTCCTTCGTCGAAGATCTTGTTCAAAGTATGATTGAGTCCGTGAATGAGGGGAATGACTGGTGTGCTGGGCGTCATCCCTTTCTCATGATTTTTGCGGAATTCGAGAAAGTCGAAATAGTAGCCTCGACCTTCCACTTCCTCGGCTCGTTTGAACGCTCTTTCGGAAACGCAGAGTAGGGCAAGGCCCGGAGGCATGGCTAATGCTTTTTGAGAACCGGTAAGGATTACGTCGATACCCCATTCGTCTTTGGGGATAGGTACGACGGAAAAAGAACTCACCGTATCGATCACCGAAATGACCTCCGGGAATTCACGCAAAACCGCCATGATTTCTTCGAGAGGATTCATCATTCCGCAAGAAGTTTCGTTGTGCACGAGAGTGACGAGATCGTATTCGCCGCTGGAAAGGCGTTTTCTTAGCTCTTCCGGGTCAATGTGATTACCCCAGTCAACCTGCAAGCCATCCGCCTGTTTTCCGCAACGAAGAGAAACGTCCAGCCACTTGTCGGAAAAAGCTCCGCACATGCAGCAGAGGACTTTCTTCCGTGAAAGGTTGCGGACGGCACCCTCCATTACTCCCCACGCGCTTGAGGTGGAGAGAAAGACGGGATCTTCGGTTTGGAAGAGTTTTTTGAGGTTGGGTTGGCAAGCCTGATAGAGTTCGACGAAGTCATTGCTTCGGTGCCCCATGACAGGCGTAGTCATTGCTTGGTAGGTTTCTGGGGCAACGTTGACGGGACCGGGTATGTGAAGTTTGTAATCGATCATTGTTTGGTTTTTTTGCCTTGGGAGATATTTTCAAAGGTCAGGTTTTTTTTGCCAACTACGATCAGGCGTGGTTCCCAAACCGCGGCTTCCTCCGGGACGAGGTTAATGAAGGTCATGATTACCAACAGGTCGCCAATCTTGCCCTTGTGAGCGGCGGCACCGTTTAGGGCAATTTCGCCGGAACCCTCGGGAGCGGGAATACAATAGGTTTCGAAGCGTTCTCCATTGGTGATGTTACCGACGAGGATTTTCTCATGGTGAAGGAAGCCTGCTTCGTTCATCAGGGTACGATCTATGGACAAGCTCCCCGAATAATCCGGAGAAACGGAGGTTACGGAAGCCCGATGAAGTTTCGATTTTAGTAAAGTTACCTGCATCCAATGTAAAAAAAGAGGAATCCTTATCAAATCGGCTTCCCTCTCAAAGTCAATCGATCAAAGACAAATCTGTCTGGAAATTCGGTTGTAATGAAGAGTTTTTTTCTTAGGGTTGCAGAGCCATGGATACGGATACCCGTTCGTGGGCTAAACGAAAGTGGACCGACTTCGAAGGTTTTGTCGAAGGGGTTATTTATGACCGCGATTTATCCGTTTCCGCCCGCCTGTTCGGTTTGTTCTTACATCCCTTTTCCTATTTGTTTTCCGGTATCGTACGTTTAAGGCTTTTTCTTTATTCGAATCGATTCGTTTTTCGGGACAAGCCTCTGGACTGTCTGATTTTGGTCGTTGGCAACCTGACCGTAGGGGGAACGGGCAAGACACCCGTGGTTGAACGATTTACCAAGGAATTGTTGGCCAAGGGCAAAAGGGTCGCAATCCTCAGTCGCGGATATAAGAGCAAGGAAGAACCCAAGCCTTCTTTTTGGAGCCGTCTTTGGAAAAAAGATCAATCGCCTCCCAAAATCGTAAGCGATGGGGAGCGGGTTCTTTTGAATTCCGAAGAAGCGGGAGACGAACCCTTTATGTTGGCCACGAACCTTCCGGGGGCTATCGTGCTGGCGGACAAAGACCGAGTGAAAGCCGGCCGTTTTGCAATCGATCACTTTCGGGCGGACGCACTGATTTTGGACGATGGCTTTCAATACCTTCCACTCAAAGGGACTCTTAATTTGTTGCTAGTCGATCAAACCAATCCTTTTGGCAACCGTTGCCTTCTGCCCAGGGGGATTCTCCGGGAACCGGTCCGGCACCTCTCCCGGGCATCTTATGTTTTTTTGACGAAATCCGAAGTTGAGCCGGAACTCGAGCTACTTCAGACAATCCGCAAGTACAATAAGAAAGCCGAGATTATCCGTTGCGTTCACAAGCCAAAGTTCTTCAAGGAGATCAATGGTGAACAAATCAAACCCATGGATCTTCTGAGGGAGGCTTACGTCGGAGTGTTTTGTGGAATTGCTTCACCACGTGGATTCGAGCAACTGATTCTTAGAATGTCTGGGGAATTGAGGTATCGGCGCAGGTTTTTGGATCACCATAGATACGAAGTGGAGGAACTGGACCGCCTGTTCCTCCAGGCTAAAAACGCCGGAGCCGACATCATGGTCACGACCGAAAAGGATGCGGTACGAATTCCTTTGGGATACAAGGCTATTATTCCGTTTTATTATGTCAGAATGGAAATTGAAATCATCGAAGGCTTCGAGGATTTTGAGGAAGCGGTGGCAGGGATATGCTTCACCGAAAGCGATCAAAATTCCCTGTCTTCTCCTTCTGGAGGCCAGGAAGGAGATTCGCTGCAGTCGACTTAAGCAGTTACTTGCCGAAGGCTCTTGCCGTTTCCACCATTGCTTGAACGCATTCAATCTTCCCTTGAGGTCTGATTCCGTGACCCAAGTTAAGAATGTGTCCAGGGTCTCCGTCCATTGAGTCCAATAGATTCTTGGTTTCTTTTTCCACGAGGAGGGGGGAGGACTCCATGAGAGACGGGGGCAAGTTTCCTTGCAAAACGAAAGGCGAGGGGAAGGTTTGACGGGCCTTTCGAAGTTCAACGGTGTGGTCCAAGCTGAATCCTCGAACTTTGGATTGTGAAAGAAGGGACAACCTGTCTTCAGTGGTTTTCGCATAGAGGATTATGGGAGTATCCGCGGTAAGCGATTGAACGAGCTGATCGATCCATCGCAAGCTCCATTCATAGGTTTTATCAATCGGGCAAAGGGAGTGCCAGCTATCAAAAATTTGCAAGGCGTCGATACCGGCTTTAGCCTGGAGGTCAACATAACCGGCCAAAGCATGAGTGATCTTTTCCATCAACCGGCCAAACACCAAGGGCTGTTCACTGGCCATTTTAAGGGTTTTGGGGAACCCATCGGACGAACCACCGTCGATCATATAGCACGCCAGTGTCCAAGGGGATCCGCAAAAACCTAGAATTCCTTTGGAGTCGCCCAGTTCGCTGCGAAGAAGATTAAGGGCCGCACCCACGTAAGACAGTCGGGACGGAACGCCTTGCTCGGCTAGTTTTTCCACGCAACTTTCGCTCTCAATGGCAAACTCCATCTGAATGCCACCTTGCTCCCTAAAGTGGTATGGTTGGCCCATTGCCTCGGGGATAACGAGTATGTCACTAAAGACGATAGCCGCATCAAGCTTGAACCGTTTCAGGGGTTGCAGGGTAACCTCCACGGCCAATTCGGGGGTCTTGACCATCTCGATAAAGCTATGCTTTTCCTTCAGTGCCCTGTACTCAGGGAGGTAGCGTCCAGCTTGCCTCATGAGCCAAACCGGTGGTCTACCTGTATTTTCACAGGCCAAAGTCTTTTGTAGTCTTTCTCTTGATTTCATTACTCCAATCCGAGCCAATCCCGCGGCCGGAGAAACCCCTTGTACAATTTTTCTTCTTCGGAACCTTTTTCGGGTTGCCAACCGTAGGTCCATTCTACGTCGGGCGGGAGCGACATGAGAATGGATTCGGTTCTGCCTCCGGATTGTAGCCCGAAGTGAGTTCCCCGATCATAAACGAGGTTGAATTCGACATAGCGACCCCGCCTGTATCTTTGGAAAGTTTTTTCCTCTTTAGTAAAGGACTTGTTTTTACCCCGTTCGAGAATTTCAAAGTAGGCATCGCCAAAGGTCTTTCCCACTTCTTGAGTAAACGCGAGCGAAAGATCGAAGCTTCCTTCGTGGTAGTCATCGAAAAAAAGTCCTCCTACTCCCCGAGTCTCTTTTCTGTGGGGTAGATAAAAGTATTCGTCACACCATTTTTTGAATCTTTGATAGTGTTCCGCCCCGTATTTGTCGCAGACGACCTTGGCTTGCTCGTGCCAAAAGACGACGTCGTCCATCACGGGGTAGTAGGGGGTGAGGTCAAAGCCGCCTCCGAACCACCAGATTGATTCACCTTCCCGAGGATAGGCTTCGAAATATCTTACGTTTGCGTGACTAGTCGGCAGGTGCGGGTTTTCGGGATGAAAAACAACCGATACCCCCATGGCTCGGAAGGACGCACCTTCTAGTTCGGGACGCCCTTGAGTCGCGGACGGGGGAAGGTTTTTCCCATGTACGTCCGAGAAGTTTACTCCACCTTTTTCCATGAGCGAGCCTTGTTCGAAAGCAAGGGTTCTGCCGCCTCCACCCTCCTCGCGAGTCCAACGATCTTCCTTTTTCGAAATAACGGGATCAGAAGAAACGAGCCGCATCCGCAAGTCCTCCTGCAAGGATTCAAAGGCTTTTTTTACCCATTCGGCTTGTCGAGTTCGACTCATCAAGCATATACTTGGAAACGATTTACCTGGAGAAGAGCATGGGGTGCGGAAACAAAAAGATAACTAAAACTACTCCTCTTCTTCCTCGCTAACAGCTTCTTGGGCAAGATGTTCCTTGGCGTTATTCAAGTCTGAACATATACCCCATTCCTCGCAACCATCCAAATTGTTCCACATTTCTGCATCATCTCCGGTGGCGACAATAGCCCCTCGCATGGGAAGTTTCATATCTTCTATCTTTTCGGCAAATTCGCCGACCACCTCAATGGCTTCCTCACTAGGTTCCTCCAATTCGGAAACATCGATTATGAGCTTCACAATACCTTCGTTGATGGTATTGCGAATTCGGTTGTCCATGTTTTCCTTGATATCATTGATGACAAAGTTGGAAAGATCCTCCGGAACCTTAAAATACAAATAGTCCTCGACGAACTTGAAGTACCTGGCCGAAGAATCCAAATCCATGACTTTATACATGACGGCCTCGGTTTTGTTGGCATCGAAGGGTTTGGTGATGCAGTCGGAAAAACCGGAATTCAGGGCTTTCTTGAGAGCGGGTTCGTCTCCCTTGACGATCATTGCCAATACAGGAGTGTTGAGGACATTATGGTTTGTCTTGAGTTTGCGGCGAAGATCGACCGCCGTTTCGTCCGGGAGGGCCATGCTTATGAGAATGGCGGAGAATCCGTGATGTTCGCATGCTCTGATTGCGGATGCCTCGTCATGGGCACTTTCCACCACCCATTCGCTACGGGCAAAAATATCAGTGAGTTGTTTGATAATGTTGGGCTTGTCATCGACGATCAGAATCCTGACTTTGTTTGAATTCGCGGTTTCGTCTACGACCTCTTTGTCGGCCTTTTCGAAAATATTGCTGTCCTCGTCTTGCCTGATTGCAACCCGGTTCATTCGGTATAGCCTTCTGCCCAAAGTGCGTAACAGTTTGAGTGCGACCTTTGGGTTTTTATCAACGATGCTGGCAATACTTTCTTCAATGTGACGGACTTTTGAAGGAGTTTTTGCTCGGATTACAGCATCACGTTTAAGAGAAAGCAATTCACTGAGTTCCCCGAATATGGCACCCGGCATATCAATTTCGCTCAGGATCCTCCCACCCCTGATTACCTCAAGAACACCACTTTCGAGGATGCAAAAACCCTTGCCGAGTTCCCCTTCGGGAAGGACGACTTCACCTTCTTTGTATTCTTCGAGTCTGATCATGTGTTAATTACAATAATTTAATATAAC
>JAURNO010000231.1 GCA_030830145.1 Verrucomicrobiota bacterium | reverse complement strand
CCTGTGAATTGGGGAATTCGGATAAGCTGGCTCATTTCATTGGCGAATGTACGGAGATGGGAATTTCTGTGCTCGGCCCAGATGTGAATGAGTCGGGAGAAAATTTTACTCCTCTAAAAACCGAAGACGAAAGTCTTGGGGCCATACGTTTTGGTCTTTCTGCGGTCAAAGGAGTAGGGGATGTGGCGGGTAAAATCATTGTTGAAGAAAGAAGAACAAACGGGGCTTTTGAGAGCTTTACAGACCTGGTCGAGCGGGTGGACGGCAAGTCGGTCAATAAACGGGTACTGGAATGTTTAATTAAGTCTGGCGGGTTCGATGCCTTGGCCGGTAACCGGGCTGCTCTGTTAGCAGATGTGGACCGGGCGATGGGCGAGGCACAACTCCGGCGCAAGGATCGGGAAGCAGGACAGTCGAATCTTTTCGATCTGATGGGGGGGGATAATCAAGAGGATTCGGCCGAAGCCAATGATTTTTCGCCCACACAGTCTTTGCCTGAAGTTCCTGAGATGGAAGAATTGGAAAAACTGAAGCTCGAGAAAGAACTGCTGGGCTTTTTCCTTTCGGGCCATCCTATCGATACGCTTGGTGGGTTGGGGCCACTTTTTGACACCATTCAGCAGGAAGATCTGGATGAGCTGGAAGGCAAGCGGGCTTACCGTTTATGCGGAGTGGTCGCCGAAGTCGAAAGGAGATATACCAAAAAGGATGCGAAGCCATGGGCCCGCTTTACCCTGCTGGCTAAGGAAAAAGATTTCTCGTTCCCAATGTTCCCCGAGGCATATGAGCAATATGGAATGAAACTCGAGGAAGGAGCCATCATGGTGGTGGAGGGAGTGGCATCGAACCGGGATGGTGAGGTTCGGGTAAATGCCAATGCCGTGCTTCCCATCGATCAGGCTCTTTCCAAATGGGTGGAGGAGGTAACCTGGTTAATTGATCCGGACCATGAGGATGCTTTAAGCTTTGCGAAAGAACTTTTTGCCAAGGGAGAGAAGGGATATGGAGGTTGCCTGATTCGTCTGGGAATCGCACGGGAAGGAGATGATTCTGGCTTGGTGGCTGAAGCGGACGATCGGTTTCGCATGAAAATGACCGTTGATTCCTTCAAGGAATGGAGGGCGAAATCTTCGGTTCGGGCCGCTCGAGTGAAAATTGTGGAACCAGAATTACCCCCTGAAAGAAAATACGGTAATCGCAAAGGGTGAGATTAATCATTCTTCTCCCTTGACCCATTTGCTAAGAATGATACTTTGAAATGCTTTTCTTATGACGATCGAAATTAAATTACGCAAAGGTGAACCCATGGACCGTGCCATCCGCCGCTTGAAAAAGCGCTTGGACCGTGAGGGTGTCATTCGTGATGTTCGTGCTAAACGCTACTTTGAAAAGCCTTCCGATGTGAAACGTAAGGCTCGTAAAGTGGCTGCATTTACTCAAATGCTCCGCACACGTTACGAAAAGATGTAATCTTTTACTCCGCCCCGTCCGGGGTATTTTTCTCGTCAGCCAATGGTTGAGATACTAATCTATTGCAATGTCTCAGCTCAGTAAGCGAAATGCACTAAGCCTTCGTCGTGAATGGCGGCTATTTGATCAGGATAGAGGAACGCCCGAAGCCTACCTGAAATTGTGCAATCGTATGATTGAAGTTGGTGAGTTTCTTCTTGCTCATGATGTAGCAAGGGCAGCCTTGGAGCGTCACAAAAATCATAAAGAGCTTAGTCAGCGCGGAGCCCATGCCTTATGCAAAGCGGGTTCCCCGAAACTAGCTACCCAACTATTGGAGGAATTGGTTGCCTCGGGAGGGCGCGATGTTGAGACCCAAAGTCTTCTGGCCAGTGCCTATAAGGATCTTTGCGAATATTCAACCAGCGAAGAAAGTAAATTTCGCTACGCTGATCTTGCGATTGCCAGATATGAAGAGGCTTACAATGCGCAGGTCCAGAAAAGTAGTGGCAAAGTAGAGGATTTAGAAAAGCAATATTATCCGTGCATCAATGTGGCCTTTATGCATTTCATGTTTCATCACTTCGATGACGCAAATGTGTATGCTAAAAAAGCCCGAGAAATCTGCCTCGAGCTTCGTAAAAAAGGAAAGGATTCTTATTGGATTGAAGCAACCGAGGCAGAAGCCTCTCTCATTCTTGGCCAAGTGGAAGCCGCCACCGAAAGCTATGAGGCAGCCTTCAAAAGAGAGGATGCACAACCTTCATCCATTGCCAGTACCCGTAAGCAGGCTCTTCAAATCGCGGCGATGTTCGATGATAAATCGATTCGCAAGAAGATGGAAAAAGCGTTTCCACTGCTTGGTATTGTTGCCTGTTCCGGCCATGTGATTGATAATCCGGGGCGTTCCAAGCGTTTTCCCCCTGAAGCTGAGTCTGAGGCCAAGGAAAAAATCGAGGAAGCCTTGGAGAAACTTGGTGCCCGTTGCGGTTACAGTTCAGCAGCCTGCGGAACCGATATATTATTTTTGGAAGCGATGGCTGAAAGAGGAGGCGAAACCCATGTGTTTTTACCGTTTGCCAAGGAAGAATTTATTGAGACCAGTGTTCGTCGGGCTGGAGGTAACTGGGTGTCCCGCTTCGAAAGAGTCCTGGACCATGCGACCTCGGTTCACTATGTTACCAATGAGGGATATTATGGTGATGACTCCCTTTTTACTTTTTGCAATCAGGTGATGCTTGGTTTTGCTGCGATGCGCGGACGGGGCTTGGATGAAGATCCTAATCTGTTGGTGATTTGGGATGGAGAGCCGGGGACTACCGGGGGGACGGGCGAATTGGTAGAAGCCTGGCGTGAAGAATTTAACGAACCAGAGATTATTGATTCCAAGGATATCTTGGCTCATCTTAAGGAACCAGAACCTGTCCGGGTACATTCCGGCGAGACCCGTCCTAATTTTCGACCAAGTTT
>JAURNO010000230.1 GCA_030830145.1 Verrucomicrobiota bacterium | reverse complement strand
TAATCCTGCATTCCCAATTTAGAGTCAAAAAGATGAGATGTCGCAAATTGAACTTCCCCAATAACGCTAATTTCAAAAGGCGTACCCGGCACAAACAAATTATCGCCGTGCCTCAATATAATTGATTGATCATTTTCTTTATGAGCTTGCTTTTCGAGATCAATGACGAGTCTCCCCTGCGGAACGTTATTCTTGAGTCTGGCAAGCAAACCATCTGCAACTGCTTGTGCTTTTGCCGCTGATGCGCTTGAGGTTGCCGAAAGAGAGACATTGGCCAAATCGCTTTCAAGTTGGGTAATCAACTTCTCTTTTTGTTGTTGTTCTCTTTTTATCAAGTTAAGTCGTGTGAAAACCGCACCTCGCAAGAAAGCATGATCGGTAAATCCACCGGCTCTTTTAATTACGTCATTTAATTTTTCATTTTTCTGGATCATGTAGGTTCCGGGAAAACGAACTTCACCACGAAGTTGTACCGTTTGCTCTTCTGTCCAAGAAGGAATTGGTTTGATGGATAAGACGTCTTTGGGCATGAGAACCGTGTTAAGGTCATCCGAGGACAAAAGCGTCAGATTGCTATGAAGAATAAGTGCAGATGGGTTTGAGGAATTGAAATCCACGCTTTGCCTGGATAATTCGCAAGAGAGCATATATGCAGCACCGGTCATACCGCCTCCAGCGTTAATCAAGTCTCCTAAAGTCATATTCAGTGCGTAAGGATATTCACCAGGGAAATGAATCATTCCGTTTACCGAAACGCTGGGTACACCCCGACCAGGTTTGCCCTCGAATTGCAACTCTTCCAACAAAGGCCTGATTGCACGAGACCTTTTGGATCGATCCGACCTACTCAGAATTATAATCTTGTCGGAAGGTGACAGCACTATGTTCTCTTTGGAATCGATGCTTTCCAATACTTCGTTTGGAGAAAATGCAAAAATGGATACTCGCCCGGAAAAACTTTTTCTTCTGACCAAGGCATAATTAAGATCGGCCTCTTCCGTGTAGAAGGCTCTGGACCTCAAAACATCAGATATGCGTTGACCATCGAACCACTCGTGATTGCCTGGGTGCTCCACCTCGCCTTCGACGGTAAGAGCCATAAAGTTTCGTTCGCTTATTTTTCCAACCTCGATACGATCTCCATTTGATATTTCAAATGCCGAGTCGATGTCCAAGTCCAAGGTTTTCAAACCTACGAACCCGTCCTCACCCTTCGCTCGATAAAGTCGGATGAGAGATGGCCTTGCTTTGTTCGTCACCCCCCCGGACAATCCAATGACGTCAGCTAAAGAAGAATCCCTGGTAAACTCGTAAATTGCAGGACGCAAAACTTCACCGCCAACCCATGCTCTGGACTTGACGGTCGGCAAAAAAACCATATCGCCCTCTTCCAAAGTAGCATCGAGGAAATCTCCCCTCAACAGAAGGTCGTATAAGTCTAGCACCTGATCTTCAGAACCTTTTCTCTTTAAGGTCAAAGTACGTAACGAAGCAATCTCCGTTACTCCTCCACAGTCCATCAAAAGGTTGGAAAGCGAACTACCGGCATAAACGAGTATTTGCCCGGGTTCCTTAAATTCTCCTGCCAGGAAAACTCTAATCTGCCTGAGCCCACCCATACCCACGAAAACCTGTACTCCTCCTCCAAATTTCTGACTTACTCTTTCCTTGATCAGGTTTTGAAGGTTCTCAAAAGAATGCCCCTTTTCAAATATGTTTATCGGACCAATTTCGGGAAAATTCAGAACTCCTCCTCTTCCTATGGCGAGAGAATACTGATCATCTTTTTGTCCATACAAGTGAATTTCCAGCAAATCACCTGGGCCTATCTTGTAGTTGGCAGGAAAAGCGGAATTGGTAGACCTTAATTGGGAATAATGCTTTTGTCGCAAGTTTTGTCCGTCAAAGGAGGAATAACCGAATGGCGAAAGCCTTTCTTGAGTAGGAATTACTCCCACTTTGAGCCTTTTTGATATGACTTCAAGCTGAAGAGCCTTGATTTCCCTCAGAATCAAGGCCAAATCATGCTGCCTGTCCTTCCTGTATGCCTCTAATTCCAATGTCTCGGGATCACTGTTTTTCTTCGACAAATCAAGCTTCAGTTTTTTCAGGTCCTCTTGAATTTTGGCTTCCAACTCATACAAAATCCGCAATCTGGTCGAATCTTCATTATCGGAATGGAGTTCGGAATGGTTCGGTGGAAAAGAGGTTTCTTCGGAACCCGCAACATTGCCTGAGCCAATCAATGACGAAGCGGAGAGAACATTATCCTCAGAAGTTGAAGAAGAGAAACCGGGTTTCTCGTATTTAGCCAAAATTTGTTTTCTCTGGCTCGGTGAAAGTCCATCGAGATTTTTGATGTTTTGCGTCGAAGTTTCTTGCCCGGGGGCATAGGTTGCAAAGCCACAAATTATTGCTAAAAGGAAAAAAAGTATTGGTTTCATATGTCTCATTCAGAAAATTCGTGTCAGGGAAAGGCTAGCAGTCAAGCCTTCGTTTTTGGGCAGAGAATCATTGGGTTTCAAGCTTTCCCAACCGAGGGATGTCCTGACCTCCAAATTGTGATCGGGATAAACTCGGGAATTATAGACTTCAATCGAAAACAAATCGGTCGAATGACCATTGGAAACCGAACTACTCCCGATCCCATCCTCGTTAAGCTTTCCAGTGCGAAGCGTCCCACCCCACCCTATTCCTTCATTACTAAGCAGCATTCCTCCCAAACTAAGAATTTTAGAATCCTGATCCGCCCAATGCCCGATTGGACGACCACGATATCGATAACCATCTTGATAAATGGAATGTCCATAAGTAACATTTCTTGAGTTCGGATCATCCGTCCACCATGTGGAGGTCAAATCGGCATATTCGGCGAATACCCGAAGAGTCGAATTTTCGAGAATTGTCCATGTCTCTACACCGTATTGAAAGAACAATGCGTTCGGCAAAAAGTCATCTTCATCCTCGCCGGCAACTTGTCCATAGACAGCAAATGGGAGATCAAACGGTCGCCACCTAAAGTCCAACCCAGCCAACTGGTTGCCCGGTTCTTTCGACGGATCCTTACCCGTATTGGCACCTGTATTGTCCTGACCGAGAAAGGCGTCAACCCATGTCGAGAAGGATTCCGGTCGACCATCTCCTCCCAATTGCATCATCCGGAAAAGACCGATCTCAAGGCCATCGACGGGAGAGGGGGCAAATTCAACACGGATCCCCCACAAAAAAGGTTTCGGCACATGCCTTTCCTTCTCGAGTCTACCAATGAAACTGTGAAACGTCCAAGGACCAATCCAAGACAGCCACTTCGACTCAAAGGGTTCGGATACAAGGCGATCCAGTGAAACTGCGGGGATTGGACGAGCATTCGTCGACATGATCAGGCTTCCATCCCAACCCGGTCCCCACCATCGATCGATTTTCCCCACCCGACCCGACCAGTTGCCCAAGCGGGCGGCAAGATAAGAACCGTCCATAGTCAAGCCATCGTCCTGCCTACCCCTCCAATCGTTTTCGACACCATGAAGGGTGGAAAGCGAGAGGCGAGCGGCAAAGCGGTCGTTCATCCAGGAAGTCACGATACCGGGATGAAAGGCAGATCTTGGCTCCCCTCCAAAAGATCGAACGGTCACTCGATTATCGGCAAAACCGATTCTAGTGCGCACAGGAGAGAAACCCTGACGATTCTCACGCTCGATCGAAGTTCCGACCAAGTCATGACCCCACTCGACTTGGCTATCATCAAGCCTTTGACTTATTCCACCAAGGGACAAAGGCCAAGTCCCTGTCGTGGACGACAGACTACCATAATCCTGCAACAACCTTATTTCATGCCGAAGAAAAGGATCGTCCGGAGCAAGAAAGGGTTCTCCGAGCAAGCTGGTCGCAAACAGACAAAGGATTGCTCGTAAAAGGCAAACAAACGGAAGTTTTCTAAACATTTTACTTAGACATATCCAAGATAAAACTATTCCGCAATCTCAAAGGAATGCGATTTGGCTCGCCCCCTGGAGCAACTATCGATATCGGTCGATTACTCGTGTGCAAATGGAAGACGATCCGCTATTTCGACGTATCAGACAACATGCTGAACTAAGGCTTGATTTTTGTGCGACCCAATCGACCAAGGCTCGATTGGAGCAAATCAAGGAGTTCATGCGTTTGGAGAGGGAGATGTTGCAACGCTATCACCAAAAAGGCGACTCTGGAATCCGACTCACGAGAGCTCGATCGGTCATCTTGGACGTCCTTGTTCAAAATCTTTTCAGCTATGCCCTCGAGGTCTTGTCCGAAAGCACGGAAAGAACGAAAGCCATGTGCATTCTTGCAACCGGCGGGTATGGACGAGGCGAATTAAGCCCACACAGCGATATCGACTTGATGTTTCTTTATCCTCACACATTGATGGGTAAATCATTGGAATTCCTCAAGGAAACCATGACCCGTGAGATCCTCTACCCTCTTTGGGACTCTGGCTTGAAAGTCGGTCATGCGTCCAGAGAAGTCAAGGAGGCAATAACCGAGGCCCAAAATGACATCAGGAACAAGAATTCCATGCTCGATGCTCGTTACTTGTGCGGCGATCGCAAAGTAGCCAAAAAATTCATTTCCCGCTTCCTCAAGTTTTGCCGGAGCAACCAACCGGCAAAATACCTTGATGAGTTGCACAGACACCAAGAGGAGAGAAGAACTGAAAAAGGGGATACCGTCTTCCTGCAAGCCCCCGATGTAAAAAATGGCGTTGGAGGACTTCGTGATTATCAGGGCATTCTATGGATGACGAAAGTGAAATTCGGGGACAAAGGCTTGGAGGATTTGGTTTCGAGAAAGTATTTGACCGCACAGGAAGCAAAGTCCTTTGACGATGCCTATTCCTTTTTGTTGCGGGTTCGCAACGAGCTGCATTTCCGCAGTAAACGGCCCGTCGACATCTTGCATTTGGAAAAACAACCTGAAGTAGCCCTTGGCCTCGGATACGAAGAAGAAGATATCTTTCGAAGAGTCGAAAGCTTCATGGGCGATTATTACTCCGAAGCTCGCACGATTCATCAATTATCGGGCATTCTCGAGAAACGGCTCATTCACGACAAAAGCGGTTCGACCTCGAAGCTAAGTTTCTCCAATGTCCTCCGAGCTTACCGATCTGCTCCG
>JAURNO010000229.1 GCA_030830145.1 Verrucomicrobiota bacterium | reverse complement strand
CAAGTGATCTCTCCAATCATCCGGATTCACCGTTCCGTCCCGCACCCCCTTGTCAAAGGAATGCTTGAGCAAAGGATTCTTGAGAATCCAAACCGTCTCGTTGGCATCGGGAGAGCTCGGCAAGTCAGGATCGGGAAGACCGATCAAAGGATGATGATACGATCTTTCGGTCAACTGCTTTGATTGTCCGAGTAATTTATCATTTTTGACTACTTTCTCGAAGTCGAGCCATGCATTTTCTTCAGAGCCGTAAGGACTTGGTCGATCATCCATAAAAATGCCATCGGGTATGTCGAGAAATTCGCTCAAATTGTCTCCAAAAGGACCTGATGATGAAAAAATTCCAAGCTTCTTTTGGTATCCTTCGTTCCCGCTGACAAGCCAAGCCACTTCGACCGCAGGATGTGCATCAAATCCACTGTCGTAACTCGTGAATTTACTAGCCGAATTCCCGGGTTCGTAATTCATTGGAGAAGGACTAACCCCAGGATCTTCGTCATCGTTGGCCGCTTTATGTTTCCAAACGCCGGTCCAATACCTTTGGCCAAATGGGAGCTTGTCGATTTCTCCATTTTCATTCAGATCGATACCGCCCGAAGGGGTTGTATTCGGATCATACTTGTTTTGGAGAAATTGCACCGTGGGTTCAATCCGCTCGTCAAGCAAATCGGCCGTACCGGATATTCTCGTATCGGGACCGAGGTGTTTCTGCAATTCACCCAAGGCAACCATCATTCCCATCTTGGCGTTAGCTTGAGAAAGAACCCTCTGTTTCCTAAGCTCCGCCAAACTAAGGTCTGTCCCAACCAAGCTTACGAGCGAAATGACAAGCAAAAAGACCAAGCTCATCAAAGCAAGAGCCAAAACCAAAGCGAACCCTTTTCTTTTGTTCTTTTGAGGCAAGGGTTTACGGGGTTGCGAAAGGCTGTTCATAGGGCTTACCTACAAACGAATCCATCGATTAGGAAAATGCAACTTAAAAGTTACGCTTTTAGCGTTGAGGAATCGCTTTAATGTCCTCTTCTGAGGGCCAAAATTTTTCCACTTCTTCGATCGTGGGAATCTCACGGGGACGCACAATGCGAAAACCAACAAAAATCGCGTCAGTGTGGTACCATACACTCTTGGGAATTTGAGGGTCTTGCTGTTTCCACGCTTCCTCGGAACCCATCCGAGCGGCACTTCGGTGACTACTCGCACCGTCGTCCCACGACCCTCCCTTCACGGTACGGGGATACAAAGTATTTGGTGCGACCAACGGATTTACTCGGACTTGTTTTGGCTTTTCTTCAGGCGGGGGGGCGTATTGATCGAGCACCCATTCCCAAACATTTCCATGCATGTCGTACAAGCCAAACGGGTTAGGTGATTTTTGACCGACCTTTTGGTATTGGAACCGGCTGTTGCGCACATGCCATGAATAGTTTGAAAGTTCCTTGGAATCATCACCAAAACTGTAAGCGGTGTCCGTTCCAGCCTTGCAGGCGTATTCCCACTCGGCTTCAGTCGGCAAGCGGTAAAACTTGCCGGTACGGGCACTCAACCACATGCAATACATTTTTGCCGATAGTTGGGTCATGCAAATTGCCGGATGCCCGCTTTTCCCCATACCAAAGGACATGTCGACATAGGGTGCGGTTGGTTTGGTCACTGCGTCAGCAAGACCATCGCCATCACTCTTTTCGATTTTGTTATACTCACGGTTGTCTTTGTCTAGGTTAAGCATCCATAACTCGTACTCGTCCCAAGTAACCTCATGCTTACCCATCCAAAAATCCGAAACCTTCACCGGATGAGCGGGAAATTCATTTTGTCCACGATCCTTGTCGTCCAAAGCACTCCCCATTGTGAATTGCCCTCCCTTGATAGGCAACATCTCGAAATTCAAATCCGAAGTTTTGATTTCCTGGCGGTATCCATGGAATTCATCCTGCACCTTCCCGGCACTGAAACCTAACTCGCGGTAAAGATCCTTCGGTAGCATTCCAAGAACCGTGAAATCTTTCTTTTTCGGAGATAGGGTGGCTGATTCGGGCCAGTCGGCTCCCTCTTCAATCCATCGCCTAAGCATAAAAAGATCAGTGGCGGACAAAGGGTCGTTTCCTTCGGGTGGCATAAACATCTCATCATCTTGCGGAAGGGTACACAACACCCACAAATCACTGTCGAGAGGTTCGCCCGGAACGATCACGTTATCCGAAGCAAAAGCATGCTCAAAGGAATCAAGCCTGAGTTTTCCTTTAACCTTGTTTTCGTAATGACAAGCCACGCAATTAAGCTCGAGTATAGGTTGTACATGTTCAACAAACTCTACCTGTTTGGGAAGCCTTTTCAGGGGTGTGAGCTTTTCTTCTTCAGGCCAATCTGCTCCCTCCATGATCCAATCGCTTAAAATTTTCTTCTCGAACTTGGTCAACGGATAATCTTTATCCTCGTTTTTGATAGGGGGCATGACAAGTTCGTCGTCGGATGGCAAAGTCGTAGTCCAGTAAAGAGAACTGTCTTCCGGTTTGCCTGGCACGATTACCTCGTCACCGGCAAATGCTGCCTCCTTGGTATCCAACCTTATCTTTCCCTTTGCATTGCCTTCTCGGTGGCAGCTTACGCAGTTGTGTTCCAAGATGGGCTTCACATCTCTTGTGAAATCTATTTTACCGAAGGAACATAGTGTGGTCGCAAAATAAAATGCGGTAAGGCAAAGTTTGATTTTGGGATTAGTCATGGAGTAGTGTTATTAATATATATCTAAAGCGATTCAATATCTCAAAAATATAACCTCGAGAAAAGGATAATTCCTAGCTACCACGAATTTTTATCATGCGACTCGCGTTTTTATTGCTGTTTTTATCGACTTCCTTCAAATCTATGGCTTATCAGGTTTTCGAAAAAGACTGCATGGGAGCAAAATTTATCCTTCTTATTGACGAAAACGATATGCAGAAAGCCAAAAAAGGAGCAAAGGCTGCATTCGAGGAAGGCGAAAGACTCAATAGGACGCTTAGCGATTACGAGAGTTCGAGTGAACTAATCAGATTTTCCGAAAGTTCAAAAACCGGCGAGAAATTTTCGCTTTCACCCGATCTCTTTAAGGTCTTGCATCAAAGCCAGAAGTTGTCGCATGAAACGGAGGGCTGTTTTGACGTCACAATAGGACCGCTCTCAAGACTCTGGAGAATTGCTCGCTTTCGAAAAAAAATTCCGCCAATTGAAAAAATCTCCACTGCCTTACAAAGAGTTGGCTATTCAAATCTTCGTCTATCCCAAGAGAACAAAACGGGTTCTTTGATGACTCCGGGCATGGTGCTTGATCTCGGAGGGATCGCGAAAGGTTATGCAGCGGACAGCATGCTGAAGACACTCAGGAAGATGGGGTTGAAAAGGTGCCTCAT
>JAURNO010000228.1 GCA_030830145.1 Verrucomicrobiota bacterium | reverse complement strand
TATCATCATGAACCCCAAAGTGTGGGAGGCATCAGGACATGTTGATGGTTTCACTGACCCGATGGTCGATTGCAAGGAATCAAAAATGCGGTACAGGGCCGATCAACTTTTTGCTGCCGAGGTACGGGTGGATGGCACTAGTTTGGGCTGGGTCTCTCTTGTTGAATCTGAAAAGATGGAAGATGAAGCCACAGAAAAGGCGGAGCGCATGAAAAGAAAGGCCGCCATGCAAGGTTCTCTGGAATCCTTGGACCTCAGACCCTACGACGAACTGGATGCGGAGGAGCAGGGGCAGGTCCCATCGCCAGCTACCGGTACGGTGGGTTCGCTTACGCCACCGAGGGAATTCAATATGATGTTCGAAACTCATGTCGGAGCTTTGCGGGATGGATCTTCTCTTTGCTATCTTCGTCCGGAAACTGCTCAGGGAATCTTTGCGAATTTCAAAAACGTGGTGGATACCGGTCGGGTCAAGGTCCCCTTTGGTATTGCTCAGATCGGAAAAGCTTTTCGAAACGAGATTACGCCGAGAAATTTTATTTTCCGTTCACGTGAGTTCGAGCAAATGGAAATCGAGTATTTCATTCCGCCTGGTGAAGAGGAGTGGAGGCGCTATCACCGCGAATGGATAGACACAAGAAAAGGTTGGTTTAGCTCGATAGGTTTGACCGATGAGTTTTTGGGAGAAGAGGTACATCCTAAGGAAAAGCTAGCCCATTACGCTCAAGCGTGCACGGATATCACATTCAAGTTTCCTTTTGGGGAACATGAATTAGAGGGAATAGCCGCACGCGGAAACTTTGATTTGACTCAACACCAAGAGCATTCCGGTAAGAATCTCGAATACTTTGACGAAAGCCTCAAATCGAAATATTTACCCAATGTCATCGAACCGAGTCTTGGTGTTGATCGAACTTTTCTTGCGGTGCTTTGTTCGGCTTACCAAATTGACGAAGTCGAGGGCGAAAAAAGGACTCTTCTTCGTTTCCATCCACGGGTAGCACCTGTAAAAGCTGGGGTATTTCCTTTGGTCAAGAACAAGCCCGAGTTGGTGGCGAGGGCTAAAAGTTTTTATCACCGCCTGCAAAAGAAGTGGAACGTACTTTACGATCAGGGTGGGGCAATCGGCAGAAGATACCGGAGGATTGACGAAATTGGCGTACCATTTGGTTTGACCGTCGATTTCGAAACCCTGGAGGGAGACGGAACCTTGACCCTTAGAGATCGGGATACGACCAAACAGGAAAGACTGTCGGAGGACGAAATCATTTCCTTTCTTGAGGAAAAAATCGACCCTTAATCACTCTCGGTTAGTTTCCAGTCCTGCAATTCCATTTGCAGGTTCTTTTGACCGTTCCAATTGTTCCATTTCAGCCGGAAGGCCAAGTCAATATTTTGATCTCCTGGGGGCATTCGATCAGCCATTTTCCAGGCGATTCCAGAAACGATGTTAGTTCCGTTGTGTACTGAAAATTGAAAATGGGATCCATCTCCGACAGTCCGCGGATTTTGAGCTAAACGGATATTTTTCAAGGCAAGAACAGGCTCTGGGTTTTCTTGCCCGAATGGGGCCATTTTTTTCAGTTCGTTGAGCAGTTCAGGTCTTAGGTCACTTTGTTCGACAGTCGATGTAACTCGTAAGCTTGGGGGAGTTGTTTTTCCTCCGGTCAGTGTATCGACCGCCGTTACAAACGCACCGGTGAAAGCTTCCAAGTTTGCTTTTTCCACAGTCAAACCCACGGCTACAGGGTGCCCCCCCCATTGAGTGAGAAAGTCTTTGCATTTGGACAAAGCGTCTACCAAGTTCAGTCCTTGTATGCCTCGCCCGGATCCACGGTATGCACCGTCTTCTGCTTCGGCCAATACGAGACAGGGTTTACCTAACGCGTTGGACATTTTCCCTGCGACAATACCTACCACTCCTGGATTCCAGGCATCTCCTTTGCCGCAAACAACGACCGCCGTTTTGTCGGAAAAATTCTCTTCGGCTAATTCCAACGCATGTTCGGTGAGCCGTGCTTCGATCGCCTTTCGTTTTTCATTGTACTTGTTCATTTGTTTTGCCAACTTCCTGGAAGAAACCAAATCACTTTCGAGCATGAGACAGGATGCCACTTCGGGGTCATCCAATCTTCCACAGGCGTTGATGCGAGGAGCAAGCTTGAAGGTGACGTCCTCAATTTCGGGCGCAACGCCTAGCTTTAGACCGGATTCTTCTAATAAAGCCTGAAGCCCGATACTTGGTTTGTTACCTAAATGTTTGAGGCCAAAACGAGCCAAGATTCTATTTTCACCTTTCAAGGGTACTAGGTCGGCTATCGTGCCCAATGCTGCAAGAGGTAGGCTTTCGATTGGGTTTACTTCAAATGCCCGACTCATTTTTTCTTCCCTTAAGTATTTGAGCAAGCCGTGAATAAGCTTGAAGGCCAAGCCCGCCGTGCAGAGGTTTCTCCACGGTTCGCCCTGATCCGGGTGAAGGTGAGGGTTTAGCATGATGGGCCCCTCGGCTAGATCACCTTTAGCCTGATGGTGATCCACAATCACCAAGTCGATTCCCTTTTCCTTGAGCTCATCCGCTTGCTTGTAGGAATTGGTTCCGCAATCCAGGGCAATGACCAATTTAAAATCGGCGAGTCCAAGGCCTCGAGCCAAGACTTCGGAGGTCAGACCATAGCCCTCGTCTTTTCTCCTTGGTATTACGTAATACGGATCAACACCCAAGTTCATGAGGTTTTGTTTGACTATTACAGTGGAAGTAATCCCGTCGACATCATAGTCTCCGATCAAAAGCACCGGCTCTTTCTTTGTGATTGCCTGGCTGATTCTCAACACCGCATCCTTTAAGCCGGGAAGGTCAAAAGGATCCGAAAGATGAGCGAGCTTCGGTTCTAGAAAAAGGCTGGCTTGCTCGCTTTCCTCTATGCCGCTGATGAGTAGAAGCCGGGCTAGTAAGTTCGAAATTGAAAGCGACTTGGAGAAGTCGACGACTTTATCGTCGTCTACTACCTCTTCAATCCAGAGCATAGGTCGGGAAAGTGCAATTCCAACGATAACTCGCTCTGTTCAGTCTCGGTTTATTCCTTGGTCGTGGAAGTGTGCCAATCGTATTTAGGTAACATCTCTCCTTCCTCGACGTGTCTTCTATCCCCCTTGTGCCAAAAGAAGAAGATCGGGCTTGCGATGAAAACAGAGGAAAAGGTGCCGGTGAGAATTCCGATAACGAAGATGAAGGCAAAGTCGTTGATTACCCCGGCACCGAAGATCCAAAGAGAAACCGCGGCAAGCAGAGTCGTCACACTGGTTATGATGGATCGTGACAGAACGCGATTGATGGCGATCGTGATGATCTTCCTCAAGTTTGTAACGGGGTTCATTTCCAGTTCCTCGCGTATCCTGTCAAAAACCACTATGGTATCGTTAATCGAGTAACCAACGATCATGAGAACGGATGCCAGCATTGGCGCGGTGAATTGACCAGAGCATATCGTTCCGCCAGATAGATGCCCCAGCAGAACAAAGAGCCCGATTGTCATCAATACATCATGGATCGTCGCAACGACGGCACCGATCGCATAGCCCATCTCAAAACGTACTGCTACATAGAAAAGAATACCCAAAAGCGCGACCAAGACCGAAAGCAATGCGTCATACTTGATCTGTTCACTGACGGATCCACTTATGGCTGTTTCTCCCCCTCCGTCTCCTACTGAAAAACCGCTTGTCGGAAATTCTTCTTGCAGCAGAGCCAAAGCCAAAGCGGATTTTCCCGGTTCGGTTTGCAGAACCAACCGTGAGGCTCCTTCGCCGGTCCCGACTTCCGAGCGATAGACGTGTTGCACTTCGCCGATATCTTTGTTTTGGCTAAAGAGATTGCCGATCTCGGATGGTTCGACCATTTCGTCGAAAGAAACAATCAACTCTTCTCCTCCACGAAAATCAATGCCCAAGATTTTGTCTTGGTTTTGATAAACCGAAAAGAGTCCGATACCGACGATCAGCCAAGAGATAAGCAAAGCCGGGTTACGGTATTTCAAAAAGTCGATTTCGGTGGTTGTTTTCTTCTTTTCAATCGGGTTGAGACTAATAAGGTTTTTGAGTCCAAGCTGAAGCAACAGTCTCAAAAGAGTTTTGCTGATAAAAAGAGCGCAAAAGACGGATGTGACGATACCGATCGCTAAAGTGATCCCAAAGCCTTTGATTGGTCCGGTCCCCAGCCAAATCAGGATGGATGCAGTAATCAAGGTCGTAAGGTTAGCGTCGATGATTGTTGAGAATGCCTTGGCATAACCTCCTTCTAGTGCGTTTTCAGGCCCTTTGTTTGCCCTGAGCTCTTCCCTGATTCGTTCAAAAATCAAGATATTGGCATCCACTGCCATCCCAATGGTGAGGACAAGGGCGGCCATGCCAGGCAGGGTAAAGGTGGCTTGGAAAATACCAGCTAACAAGGCAACGACCAACAACACGTTTGTTCCTACGGAAAAAACAGCAACGAATCGCCCAGCCTTGTACCACAATATCATGAAGGCTATAACGAGGATAGCACCCAAATAGCATGCGGACAGGCTACTGTCCAACGCACTGGTTGCAAGGGTCGGAGAAACCTCGTACTTCTCTCCTATTTCAAGGGAAACCTTAAGGGGGTTATTCAGAATGTCGGAAAGAAGTTTGGCTTCCCTGTAGCTGAAGTTTCCGCTTATTACAGCACTACCTCCGTCGATTTTCTGTTTTACGGTTGGGGCGCTTTCCAATTGTCCGTCTAAAATGATAGCCAGTCTTCCGGGCGCTCCGGTAATTGAATCCGAAGTTTGTGCGATTTCTTCGGTGAGGGTCGCAAACTTCTCACCGCCTTCTTTGGTGAAATCCAACCCGACTTCCCATCCTCCCATTTGATCTTGCCGAGGGAAAGCTTCCTGTACGATGTCGCCTTCCGCAGACGATAATTGCTGAACCCATATGGGGCTTTCGTTCGGTTCAGCGTCGCTTCTGGTCATGGAACGATAGAGAATTCCCTCGTCGTTTGTCCAATCCTCGTTGTCTTCGGTTGGTTGCCTGACGGTTGAATCGACGTTTACGATTCGGAATTCCAACTTGGCCGGCCTTTGCAAATCTTCGATCATACCGGGATTCTGTTTAGTCGTCCTGTCCGGAATCTTGATCTCGATCGCCCGATCTCCCTTCTTTTGAACGACGGTTTCGGCAACTCCAAAGGCGTTTAGCCTCTCATTCATGATTTCCACGACTTTGTCCATGGCCGTTGCACCGGAAGCATCTCCGTCATCCGAAGTGACGTTTAAATCACGAGCTTCCATGGTGAACGCAATACCACCTCGCAGGTCCAAGCCAAGTTTGATGGCGGCTTGTGAATTTGTGAGCAAGGTTCTTAGAACAACATCGTTGCGCTTGTCGCGATCCTTGACATGAGAAG